>JACRIF010000071.1 GCA_016220125.1 Candidatus Peregrinibacteria bacterium | reverse complement strand
TGTCGAAGATGTCGCCAAAGCCTCCGCCGAAATCGAAATTCACATTCTGGAAGTTGCTGAAGTCGAACCCGCCCTGGCCTTGGCCTCGGCCCCCTCCGAACCCTTCGCCCACATTGCCGAATTGGTCGTATTGGGCCCGTTTTTGCTTGTCGCCCAAAATCTCGTAGGCCTTGGTGACCTCTTTGAACTTCTCCTCATGTTGTTTTCCGCTCCGATCCGGATGGTACTTCAAAGCCAGCTTGCGGTAAGCCTTTTTGATCTCGTCCTCGCTTGCGCCTTTTTCCACTCCTAAAATTTTGTAGGGATCCATAGATTAATTTACAATTTTACAATGTCCATTTTTCAATCAATTTTCAATCTCAAAAACGCAAAATTTCAAACTTTGATCATTATACCAGAGTGCGTGGGCATTTTAGGCAAATTGAGAGGGGAAGTAAAGCAACCCAAACCTTTCCCCTCCTTAGAAAGGAGGGGCGCAGGGGTGGTCTGGTTAGCCATAGGATGGCCGAGCCATAGTTTTGTTAGCCAGACCACCTCGCCCTTCGACTGCGCTCAGGGCACTCCTCCTCGCCTGAGGAGGAGATTGCTTAGGGGTTCAATTAGGCCTTCTTGAGCCGGTCGTCCACGGTTTTCCAGTCCAAATTTTTGAGGAAAGCATCCACATAGTCGGGTTTTTTGGTGCCGTAATCGATCATGTAGGAGTGCTCCCAGCAATCCATGGCCATGATGATCTCCTGATGGGCGGGTAGGCCGATGTGGTGCTCGAACAGGATGTAGTTGTGGAGTTTGCCATCGACCTTGTTTTTGGTCGTGAGCACCCAGCCGGGGGTGGAAGCGGCCGAGGCCTTCAGGTCTTTGACATAGGCTTCCACCGAACCGAAGGCGTCGACAATCGCCTTTTCAAGCGAGGCGGGCATTTTGTTCGGTTTCGCGCTCAGGCTTCCGAAATAGATCGCGTGAAGATAGGTGCCATTGAAGGCCACGGCCTCACGGCGTTTGAGCTCGGAATATTCGCCATAGGAATAGTTGCTGAGGGCTCGGTTGACCTTGCTCAGCTTTTCCTCGATCTCGTTCAGTTTTTTCACATAGCCGGCATAAAGCCCCAAATGGGCCTCGATCTGTTTGGCGCTCAGGCCCTCCAGTTTGCCGAGAAGGTGGGTAAAATCTTTCACTTCGTGGAGCATATAAAATGAATTAAAAATTACGAATTACGAGTTACGAATTATGGTTAATAAACCATTGTAACCCACAATGTCAGGGGATGACAGGATTTGTGGCGGGGGCGGGAACCACGCCCAGATGGAGGTTCAGGTCGGCCGCGGGTTTTGCCTTGATGCGTTGCACAATGGTGATGATTTTGGGGTTGGGCAACACGCTGTCGCCGGCAAGATCCTTGATCCCTTTCATCTCCACCGAATACTGCTCCAGGTTTTGGTCCGTGGCTCCTGTGATCTCCAGAATGGCGACGTTGGGTTCCCGAAGGTCGATCGAGGCGATTTGGACCGTGTCCGTCACGGGATTCGCCTTGTTCAGGTCCGTGATCTTGTAGCTGGCCCCCTCCAAGGCCGACGAGGGGTCGATCGGCTTGTTCCACACGATGCGCAGATGCGTCAGATCCTCGAATTCCTGCTCGATGGGGAAGGGAGGCGATTTTTCCGCCACCCAGTTGAGCGACAAGTCGAGGTCGCGCTGGAGATTTCCCATGAATACCGCGCGATTCTCGAGCCCCTGGAATTGCGCGCTTTCGGCCAGTTTCCCCTCGGCTGTTTCCACGGCCACGTTGTACAGCGTGGCGCTGCCTGACTGCTTGATCAAGCGCAACTTGAACTGGTCGGGCAGGAACGTGGTGCGGGGCAAGGTGTACAGGTACGTGAGGGTCATTTTTCCTCCCGCGGGGAGGATGATTTTGCTTCCCACGACCCTGAACTCATTTTCCGCGGTGATGGCGCTATCCACGGGGGAGCTATCCACGCTGGCCTCCTTGGGCAGATATACCCGCAGATACCCCTTGTAGTTGTCGCCATAGGTGCTTGTGTGGCCCGGGTAGCGCAAGGTCACCTCCATGGCGATCGCCGGAATATCCTTGGTGACATCGGCGTAATAGTGCACTTCCTTCTGCAAATACCGATCGGCCTTCTTGGCGCCCAGGTTGGCCAGGTTCACGGCCAGGAAGTCGCCCCGTTCCACTGGAACCATGGCATTGGCCCAGCCTTTTTCGATCAATTTTTTTTCAAGCCCCTCGTCCTTGAGCCAGAGGGCGATGTCCTTGTTGCGCAACCCTTCGCTCACTACATTGCGCGTGATGAAGGGGTGGCGCTTGGCCTTGCCCTTGATCTGAGCGGCCAATTCGCCCAACACGTTCTTGCGATTTTTGAGCGCCTCCACGTTGTGGCGATCGATGTTGTTCACCTCGAATTCCAGCGCGCTGAACAGGTTTCGCTGGTCCAATTTCTTTCCATTCAACTCCACCCCGCCCAGCTCACCCACCAGTTTCTCGATCAGGCTGAAATTGACCGTGACCACCCCATCCACCGTCTGTTTGGGGAATTGGTCGTTGTAGAATTTGAGCACATCGGGCACGCTTTTGCGCAAATCCGGTTCCCAGTTGGCGTCGCGGAACGCATAGCCCTGGTACCATTCGTCCTTCAGCATCTCCTCCTGCGCCTTGGGGGGCGTCACATAGGTGGTGGTCATCAGGTCGTAGGAATTCTTGAATTCCATTTTTGTGACCCACCCCATGAAGGTGTCGATTGTGCCGTACCCCGTGATGAATCCGCCCGTGGGGCGCAATTCGTAATTGTTTTGGAGCAGAATCACATAATGCTTGCTGAAAAATCCGAGCCCGAAAATATGGTTGGCGAAAAACTTCAGGTCGCCGAGCATCATGTAAAAGCCCACCCCGATCGCGGCCAGGATTCCCACGAAAATCATTGCCCATTTCTTGAATGAGGACGGCACGCTGAAGCTCATCCGCTCCGAGCCGCGCGACTTCCGCGCTCCGTATTGGTAGGGGGTGTAGCCGTAGGGCATAGATTATTTATTTACATGGAGGATTATATACTAAACCCGATGGGGGCTCCAATGGACGATTTATATGAATTAATTCGAATTGGTGACCGAATGGGTGGCCGAATAGGTGACCCATTGGGGGTCTTTTATTGACATTTGTGCCTAAAAAAATAAAATAGGGCGCAATTGTTTGGTGGAACTTCACCGGCCTGTAGCCTAGCAGTCTCGGTAAGGCATGCGCTTCGGCGCATCTATGTTGGTTCGAATCCAACCAGGCCGACCATTATGGTTTTTGGTCTCAGTTCGAGCGCCAAAGCCAACACACCACCGGGCGGGGAATTATTTCCCGCCCTTTTCCCAATTCCGATTCTTGAATTTCATATTTTTTAATGTAGACTGGGCTATATTTTGAAAACACCATCAGCCCCTTTATCCCTCCTAATCCGTTTTCTTTATGGCACACTCCTCCAAAATCATCGCGGTTCTCGGTGCCGGCAGCATGGGCACCGCCATCGCCAACGTTCTTGCCCACAACGGGCACGAAGTCCGCATTTGGGACATCAACCAGAACAGTTTGGACGAGATCAACACGCACCACACCAACCGCCATTTTTTCCCGGATTTGAAATTACCGCATTCCATTCGCGGGGTGTCCAACATCCACGAGGCGATTCGCGATGCGGAACTGATCAATGTGGTGGTTCCCTCCAAGTTTGTGCGCTCCACCATGACGCAGTTCAGCGAAGAGATGACCGAGGGGCAAATGGTGCTCAACTGGGCCAAGGGCATCGAGGAGAAAAGCCTGAAATTCATGCTCGAGGTGATGAACGAATCGACCCCCTTGTTGCATCGCCACAACCTCGCCACCATCTCGGGCCCCTCGCTCGCCAAGGAGATCACCGACAAACGGGTCACGGCCGTGAATTTGACGGGGCGGAACCAGTACATCCTCCCCATCATCAAGGAAATCTTTGAGCAGGGAAACGACACTTTCAAGATGCGCATCGGCATCGACACCATTGGCGTGGAGCTGAGCGGAATCATGAAAAACATCTACGCCCTTTTGATCGGCATGGCCGAGAGCCTTTACGACAGCAAGAACACCAACGCGGTGATTTTGACCGCCAGCCTCGAGGAAATGGCGACCTTGGGCCGTTCCCTGGGCGCCTACCACCAAACGTTCTATGATTTGTGCGGGATGGGCGACCTGATCGCCACTTGCATGAGCGACCACAGCCGGAACCGCACCATGGGCAAAAAGCTGGTCAGCGGAAAATCGTTGAAGGAGGCTTTGGCCGAAATGACCCAGGTGAGCGAGGGCGTTCCCGCCACCAAGACGATCCATGACTTGGCCAAGCGCCACGGGGTGAAGCTCCCCATCGTGGAGGCCATGTATTCCATGCTGTACGAGGACAAACCGTTGGTGGCGACGACGGAGAAGCTGGTGAAATCGCTTATGGCGTGATTAGCGGTAAGCGGTAAGCTATAAGCGATAAGCTATAAGCGCTTGCGGATGTCGTTTTTGAATTCCAAACTTTTTGATGTAAACTGACCGCAGTTAACCAAAACCAAAATGAAAAAAAGCACAACGATTCAACCTTCGCAGAAAACCCGCATTGCCGTGGTCGGCACTGGCATGGTGGGCTCCTCTTTCGCCTATGCGGCCATGATCAAGGGCCTTGCGGCCGAGATTATCATGATCGACGCCGATGAGGCGCGCGAGCAAGGCGAGGTCATGGATCTTTCGCACGGTTTGACCGGCACGGCCACGGGTGGCGTGCGTGGAGGCGATTT
>JACRIF010000070.1 GCA_016220125.1 Candidatus Peregrinibacteria bacterium | reverse complement strand
GTCACCGTTTCAAAAAACATCGACGACGAGGCGCTGGTGGGATTTGTCGGGAAAGACCGCGAAGGCCGGGATCAAATTTTAAGCAATCCGATCCAGCGGCAGGCCCTGTTCCAGGCCGTGCGCAATGTGCTGGCCCGAAAGGAGGACCGTGGGTGGAATGACAAGATGCGCCGATTGCCCAAAAAACTGACCACGGGCATCAAGCCCGAGGAGCCCACTGCCCACGACGAGATCGCCCGCCATGTGGCGCTCATCTCGATGGCCGAGGAGGCGGAGTGGGTCATCGGGAATTTGGACCAGAACCCCAACCACAAAAACGAGGGGCTCAAGGCAGCGCTCGAGGCCACAGGGGCCGAAAAAGCCTCGCCGAAAGTCGATTATCAATTCCGCGACATCAACAAGTTGCATTCCAGGCGCTATGTGTCCGAAGCGTCGCGTGCGGGTTTCAACGCCAAAAGCATCGGGTTGTTCGCCTTGCAAACCTGGGGCCTGGCCACCGCCGTGGTGAACGCCATCCCCTATTTGAAAATGCTCAAGGAGGGCAAGGTCGAGGAAGCCGCCACCGTCCTGAAAAATCCCTACTTCCTGTTGGGCGCGGGATCGGTGATCGGTGTGAAGGAATACAACCGGAATCCCGAAATGGCCAAATTCCTCTTCGAGAACGCTGGTGGGCAGGAGCGCATCCTGACCCATCGTGCCTTGAGCGCCATGACCGACAACACGCTGTTCAACAAAGTCGCCCAAAGTCGGGTCAGCCGGACGGAAATGTCTGCCTTCATCACGGATGCCGACGAGTTCGAGGTGATGGAATCGCTCTTTAAGGAGGAACCGAAGGAGGGCGTGTCGAAACTGAAGGCGGTTTTGAACACCGCCCGAAAACGCAAAGGCCCTTCAATCCTCACAAAGGAGGATCTCAAGGGCGTGGTGGAGGACCGATTTCAGAGCCAACTTTCCGAAAGCAAGACGGGCCAACGCGAACGCACCCGCTTCCTGTTCTATGAAAAATTCCTCTCGGACCCCAAGGTGAACATCCGCGAGCTCAAGGCGAACTGCCAAAAATGGCTTTAAACACCAATATAGTCACCCAACCACTCATATATTAGCAATCGATGGACACAAACGACATCAAATCACAGATTGAAAGAGCCAGGTTGTTCGAAACCCTGCCTGGGCAAAAAAAGGACGAAACCCGGACGATCGATAGCATGGGAAAGGGAGCCGAAAAGGAAGCCCTGGCCCGATCCATGGCCATTGCGCCCGAGTCCGGGAAAGCGGCCGAAGGGCGCATCCGGGAAGGGGTCGAAAAGGGGGTACGGGAAAAAATGGCCGGAGTGATGGGGGGTCGTGAAAGCGCCCGCATGGAAAGGGAGGAGGCGCGGGAGTCTCAAAAAATGGAAACCGTGCGCGAGGGGATGATCGGCGCCTCACGAGCAGCCGAGGCATCGAAAGAAGCGGAAGAGTCCGAGATGGAGGAGTCCGAGGAGCCCTCGATGCGCGAACAGCAGGAGCAAGTGCCCAATCGGGTGGATCAGGAGGGGAAAGCCACTCAACGCCCCAGACTCGCCCAAAAACGGGCGCCCGTGGAGCAGGAAACCACCCCTTCCTCAGGAGCCTTGAAAACAACCCTTAAAACCCTGGCCCTGCCCCTTGGCAGCGGCATTGCCGCAGGTCTCATGACCTGGTGGCTCACCTAATCATTTATGAAAACTTTCGCAAAAACCATCAAAAGCCTCATGTTGGCCACCTTGTTTATAGGGGTGCTCAGCCTGAATGTGGCGCCAATGGCCAAAACAGCCAATCCATCTATTGGGGTCAGGGTTGAAAACGTTGAAAGTGCGAATTATTTTGGGGAAATCGCCTACGCGGCGGATGGGGACACGGCTCCCGCCACAGACACGGCCACTGCGGGAACTCAAACGCCTAAAATCGATGTCACCAAAATCCTGCAAACCGTTGCGGTGGCCTCCACTTACGTGAACAACATCTTCAATCCGCTCATCCACTTCCTCACGTTCAACATTGGCACCTTTCTGGGCAACGACTACATCTTCGCTGGAGCCATGGGCGAAATGCTCCACACCATCTGGGTCATCAGCCGGAACATCGTGAACATCATTTTCGTGCTGGTGCTGCTCGCCATGGCGCTCAAGCACATTTTCATGGGTGAGGATTCGGACATCCGGAAGACGTTGCCCAAATTCGTCATCATGCTGATCGTGGTCAACTTTTCGTGGCTGGCCGGCAAAATGATTTTGGATGCCAGCAATGTGGCCGCGAATGTGGTATTCGCCATCCCTTCGGGGATTCAAGGGATCGCCGGGGATGCGCTCAATACGCAAATCCAATCGGATCCGTGTGAAGTTTTTGGAAACGAGGTAAAGGGATTCTGCGTGCCATACAAGCTATACTACCCAGCCGACGCCAACGAAACCTATAATTTTTCCGAAGCCGCCTGCACGGAGGATTTCATGAAAACCCTGAAAGACGACTACGCGAAGGCTTACCCGCTGGATGGAAAACCAGACCAAACTGCGGGAATGGCAAAAAAAGCAACCATCTGTTGGCAACAGATCAAAGTAGGTGATTACAACCAGAACAATGCCTCCTACTATCTGACCTATTCAATGGCCCGAATCCAAAATCTGACGCGAGCCAACACCGGCGACCAGATCAGTCAGCTGGCCATTGGCACCATGTTTTCGCTCATCATCCAAATCGTGTATCTGGTGGCGTTTGCGTCGCTGTACATTGCCCTGATCGCTAGGGTTTCGATGCTGTGGATATTAATGGCATTTTCACCCTTCATCGTGTTGCTGGAACTGGGTGAAGGCCTCGGCATCAACGGAGGAAAGGCGAAGGACTATCTCAGCATCGGAAAATTCACCGAATGGGCCTTTGTGCCCGCCAAGGTGGGGGCCGTGTGGACGGTCGGGTTCATCATGGTGACCGCGGGCCAGAGCATGGGCAAGAACGTGTTTGCCACACTCAACGCAAGTGGAGACGTACAGGCCAATATATTCTCAGTGAGTTCGCTCTTCCTGGGAATGGATTCCATCCAGCAATTCATCTGGCTTTTGATGACCACGGGAATCATCTGGATGGGCACCTTCGCAATCTTGGGCGAGCTGCCAGTCATCGGTCACACTATTGGAAAAATTGGGGAAGCCGGATCCCATTTGTTGCATGAGGTGGGTCATTTGGGCATGCAGGTCCCCATCATTCCCACGGGCCATGGGGCTCACGGCGCGCATGGGCATGTGAGCCTTAGCAAATTGAACCCGAACAAGGCCATTCGCGCCTACGCGAATATCCTGGAGGGTGGAGACAGCGCGAAAATGACCTCTGCCGAAGACAAATTCAAGGGAAAAGTGAGCGCCATGGTGTCCGTGGACTTCAAAAACGAGGATCAGGTCCGCAGCAAATTCAAAGAGATCACGGGTCTTTCGGATACGGACATTGCCAACAACTCGGAGCAGGTGAAGGCCATGATCGAAAAACACGGAGGCGACCTGAAGGAAAACAAGGCTAAACTGATTGAGATCATCATGAAACAAAGTCATTCACCGGCCGCCATATCGGCTCCGATCCCCGGTGGTGATGGCCATGATGCGGGACATGCGGCGGGAGGCCACGCGGATGCAACAATTGTGGAGGAAGGAAAATCCCCATTGAGCGGAACCTCAGGGATGGTGGTCGCCAGCGCAGCGGAAACCCTGAAAACAGCACCAACGGAGGAAGTGAAGGCTGAAGGGGTGAGAGTCGCGTCGGCAACCACCATGGATGTATCCAACCCGGTGAGTGTGGTTCCGAATTCCGGACCTGAAATTGTGAATAAAACGGTTGAACCTGAGGCTGTGGCCATGGGCTTGCCCACCGTTGAAACGGGAAGCGCAAGATTGGAGAATGCGGGGTTGGGGGTAAGACCCTCAGAGTCAACGCTTCCCGAGTCACCGATAGCGGAACCCGTGCAATTGGCTCAATTGGAACCGACCCGGGCGCCAGAAACGATCGAGCCGGATCAAATGGCAAAACCAGTGGAGCAAAAACCGCTTGAGCCGGGGGAACCGCAGGTTCCGGTCTAGAAGGCTGAACTCCATACGCAAAGGGCAATCCCCATCTCAATCCCGAGCTGGGGATTTTAAATAGCCATTAAATTTCTCCCCCTTGCCAAGGGGGAGAACGGCGAAGCCGGGAGGGGGTCAGACTACTGAATATCCGAATCCTCGAACTTGGTGCCGACCCTGCGGTAAATCTCCCGCTCCACAAACCGTCGCTCGCGGGCGAACTTGAGGCGCGAAAGTTGCTTGAAGGCCTCAGCGGCCTCCACATCGCCCTTGTTGGGATCGTACACCGTGGCCATCGAGAACGCGCGCGAGGTGGCGTTGTCGATGTTCAGTTTTAAATAAGCCTGGTAGTTCGCGATGTTGATCAGATCCTGGTCGCTGAACACCGGCGAGAACTCCTTGGCCATGTATTCGGCGTCGGCCGCGCCGATCTTGAAGCACATCATGGAGCCGACGTTGCCGAACACCGCGTCGCGGATGGTGGTGTCCTCGTGGCTCCCCTTCCCTCCCCCACCCATCTTGGTGATCTGCGAAATGTACTGATGGGCAATGATCAAACTTAAACGATATTTGCGGGCCTCGGAAAGGATTGAGGCGAACGATTCGGTCACGAAGTTCTGGAACTCGTCGACGTACATGTAGAAATCGTGGCGCTCAACAACTGGAGTGTCGACCCGGCCAATGGCCGCCATCTGGAGCTTCGACACCATAATCATACCCAGCAATTGGGCGTTCAGGTCGCCGAGCTTGCCCTTGGAAAGGTTGCAAAGCAAAATTCTCCCCTCGTCCATCACCTTGCGGAAGTCGAAGCCCGACTTCGTCTGGCCGATGATGTTGCGGATTTGGGCGTTGGTCACGAAGGGGCCGAACTTGGCGCTGAAATACGGGATCATCTCCTGTTTTTCGCGCGCGCCGGTCGAGGCCATTTCCTTTTCCCAGAAACCGCGGACGACCGGGTTTTTCACCTTGGTCACCTTGTATTTCTGCCAACTGTCATCGGTGAAGAGGCGAGGCAGGTCGATCAGCGTGGCGCCCTCCTCGTCGTCGTCCATCAGGGTCAGGCAACCGTTGCGGAAATAATGCTGAAGACGCGGTCCCATGATCTCCTCGCCGAACAGCTTGATGAAAATCGAAAGCGCCTCCTGGCTCATGAACTCCTTCTGCTCCTTGGTGTAGGCCTCCAGAATGTTCAAACCCATGGGGCGTTCCAAATCGCCCGGGTCGAACAGCACCACATCGTCGGCGCGCTTGCGGGGAATGTGGGGCATCACGGCCTGCACCAGATCGCCATGCGGATCGATGAGGCAGATGCCTTCGCCGTTGGCCAGATCCTGGCGGAGCATGGTGTTCAAGATGGTCGATTTTCCGGTGCCGGACTTTCCGATCATGTAGAAATGGCGGCGGCGGTCGTCGCGTTTGATGCGCACCTCGGTCTTGGAACCGCGGTAATTGTTGTACCCCAGGAAAAGCCCCTCGGTCGGCATGTTGCTCGGCGCGGGCGCGATCTTGAATTCCTGCCATTTGATCACCGGCAAACGGTTGTACTTGATGTTCGGGAAATGGAAGATCGACGCCAATTCCTCGGAGCACAGGATCATGGGGTGACGGTAGAACAGCCGGGCGATCCAGTCGCGCTTGATGTCGCGCAAAATGAAGCCCTTGATGAGCCCGGGAAGGCTGAAATGCTTGATGCTGCCAAACGAATTGAGGTTCGGGGCGTTGTACTGAACAAAGGCGTTTTTCACCTCTTTGGTGATCTGCTTGGCGCGAAACGAGCTCTTGGCCGAGGAGACGATGCGGATGACGGTCTCGAAACCGACTTTCACGTTCTTGGTCTCCATCAATTTAATCTGTTCCTCCATCAACGCGGTGGTGCGCACCGTGTCCTTCCCCCCGTGGTCGTCCTCCCCGAATTTCTCGTGTTCCGCGCCGCGAATGAGGATGCGCAAAAGGGTGCCGATCCATGAAAAGACATTCAGCCGATGCAGAATCCCCTTCTTGTGGCGCTTGCCCTGGAAAAGCTCCTCGGCTTTCTCGCGCCCCTCGTCCTGCCAGCCATTGGGCATGGGCCTCAGCATCAGCTGAATCGCCACGCCCTCGTCCCGCTCGATTTTCGACATGGCGTTGGCCAGGTTGTTGAAAGGGTCGGACCCGAGGTACTGGTAGGTGCGGATGGGGTACATGTAGGGCTTCGATAGTTTCAGGTAGGCTCCCGCGCTTTGGTACCCGTCGCGGAAAATGCTGAAATCATCCACCTGCTCGATGAAAACATCGGTGTACTGGGCCGTGACCTGCTTTTCGATCAACGATTGCAGATGCCGGGGCACCACCATGAAAAACCGCATCTGGGCGTTCAGCACCACATATTCGCACGAAAAGAAATCCTGGCCTGTGAGCTTGTTCATGAAATCCCCGCTGTAGATGGAATGCAGCGACTCGTAAAGCAGGGTCATCACCTCCAAAACATCCTTGATGGATTTGCCGCTGGCGTACTGCTCGCTGTCGCGCTCGCGATCCTCCTTGGAATCCTTGATCGGAACCGAAATCTGCAAAAAAACCATGTTGAGCGAGCGCTCCAGGTTCTTGCGCACGCGAAACCTCCACAGCAAAACGGCCACGATCAGGATCCAGACGGCGATGAATTCGGCGATGTGCAGAATCTGCATGGGTGTGTTTTGGTTTGACGGGGAAAACTGTACCGCAAAAAACCGTGTTTTGCAATAAACACGATAATAGGCGCCAAGCCATGGGATCTGGGTCCAAAAGCTTGCCGCCTATCGCTTACTGCTTATCGCTTAATTTAAATGTCCAGCTCCTCCTCCAAATCGATCTCCTTCTTCGCCTTGCGGGGCTTTTTCTCGGCAACGGCCTCGGACACCTTCTCGACTTCGTCGAATTTCGGCAAGACTGCCTCGATGGCGGCCCAGTCGGAATCCTCGTGCATCGGGATGATGACAGTGATCTCGTCGCCGACCTCGGCACGGAAGTACGTGACGGAGGCCAAGAGCACATTGTAGGCCTTGCCATTCGCGAGCACCTGGTACTTGCCGTCGTTGTACACCAAGGGGCCGACCACGGTTTTGCGCTCGACCGGGGCGATTTGCTTGTACAGGAACTTGCCCTCCTCGGTGATGGTGAGTTTCAGGGCGTCTCCGGGGATGAGCTTAGATTTGCTGGCGTAGTTCGCGGGGACCGGGAAGGTGTTGCCCTTCTTGTCGACCATGTTCTGGCCATTGAAAACACCCTCGATCACCTTGCCCGTGGGCGCGGCGGAGGGGGGCATCATGGTGGCGGCCTTGTCTTTGTAGACCGAGGGGCCGACCTTGTCGCCCTCATTGAGTCCCATGACATCGGACATCATCTGTTGGGCCACCCTTAAAGCGGATTCGGCATTGTCGAGCAATTCCTTGATCCGCACGAGACGTTTCACATCGGTCATTGTTTTTGTTTTTAGTGGAAGTAAATTTTTATTTTTGTTTTTTGAGGGCCGTGCTGGTGACGAGCAGGTTCGATTTGGCGACCTTCCCCAGCAACTCCTTCAGTCGTAGGAGCCCCTTTTGGGCCCCGAAGTAGCTGATAACACTCTGCGCATTAATTGTACCATAACGGAGGGCATCTTTCAAGCCTTCGCCCAGGATTCTGGCGCTGGCAAAACCGCTGGCGAACGCATCGCCGGCCCCCAGGGTGTCCACGATCTTGTGCGAGACAACGGGGCAAAAATACACGCGCTTGCCGTCGGTGGCCTGGGCGCCGTTCTTGCCGTCCGTGATGACCACGTTTTTGACGCCGGCCTGGGAAAAGGCGCACAGGATGTGGCTCGCGTCATCCGCGTAGGGAGGCAGGAAGGAGGTGGGAATGTGGCCATGAAGGCGCGGATCGTCCTGTTTCACGCCCGCGGGGCAGACGGGAATCCCCGAAAACAGGGAAGCCTCTTCCTTGTTCAGGAACAGGACCTCGGTGTGGGAAAGAAGGGGTTTCCATTTTTTGAGCCCTTGCTTGATCTGCTCATGGCCCGGATTCCAGGCCAATTTGATGCGGGGATGCTTTTCCAGCAACTGCACGAGCGCCATGGGGATCCGGTTGTCCAAACCGCTCAGGTGGTTCAGGAAAATCCAATCCGCGGTCGCAAGTGCCGAAAGGGGTAGATGCTCCACTTTTAGGTAATGGTTTGCCCCCGGATAGGCCAACACGGTGCGCTCCCCCTCGAATGAATTGAGAATGGTGGAAAAGGAGGTTTTGTCCAAATTCGTCCTCGATGCGAAATCAAGATGAACCTTCTCGTTTTTAAGGTTGTCCAGGACGCGGTTTCCGTACTCGGTCCCGACCATGCCCACAAAATAGGCGTCGAATCCCATGCGGGAAAAAGCGATCGAGGTGTTGCTCGCGCCGCCGCCGAAGGTTTCGTGGATTTCATCGATCAAAACCTTCCCGCCGTACTCCAGGCCGAACCACTCCTTGCGGGAGTCGGGGGTTCGCAAATGCACGATGGCCTGGTCATGGGCCTTGATGAAAATATCAAAGGTGGCCCCGCCGATGCTGAAAATTTTTGGTTTCTGCTTCATTTTTCAACTCTTAACTCTTAATTCTTAACTCTTAACTTTTAACTCCATTATATCACATCAAACGACCAATTCCGTCTCGGGAACATCATAGCCTCGGAGGGCGATCGAGATAAACCCAAGCCCGAGGGAGATGAGGGCGATGAGCAGGAAGGTGATATTGAGCCCGTAGGCGTCCGCGATCACGCCCGTGAGGATCGGCCCCACGATGCGGCCGATGCGGTCGACAAAATTGTAAATGCCGGTCACCTCCCCTGTTTTGCCGCGGGGGGTGAACTTGGTGATGAGCCCATTGTAGGCGGGGCGAATGACGGCGATGCTGAGCGAAGTGAGGGCCGAAAGGCCCAGGACCCACCACTGGTTCACAAGGGTGTAAAGCATGAGGAAGGCCAGAAAGCCGATAAACAGCCCGAAGGCGATCACCTTCATTTTATTGACGACATCGGAGATCTCGGAGAAAAAATAGCTGAAAATATAGGGGGCGTTCATGACCACCATCAACAGGGCGATGGCCTTGAGGTCCAATTGGAGGCTCACGGCGAACAGCGGAATGAAAACATAGGCGAACATGCGGAGCGCGCCGTCAAAAAAGGCGAGGGTAAGCAGGAAGACCATTTTGGGGTTGAGGTCCCTGAAATCCGTGAGCAGATCCACAAAATCCTGGCGCTTGTGGAAATAACGCTTGAAACCGGTGAGGATGGAGCGAAGGCCGTGCTCGTGGATCTGGGGGAGAATCAGGAAGCTGAGGAAGATGCTCGGCAGGATGAAGAGGAACATGCTGTTCAGGCTGTAGAGATGAACCAAAAAGGCGGCGGCGAGCATTCCAAGCACCCACCCCAGGTAATCCATGGCGGTGTAGAAGCCGAAAGGGCCCGATTTGCCACCCCCGTCGTGCTTGCGGATATAGGCTTCGACCCCGACCACGATCAAAGTCTGGGCGATGCCGTTTAGGGCCAAGCCGAAAATCAAAAGCGGAAAATTGAGAAAGAGCCCGCCGAGCACGTATGAAAAAAGGACGAACAGGTAAAGCACCTGCCCATCGCGGATCAAAACGCCTTCCTGGATTTTGTCGGTCAACCGCATGAGCGGGATGATGGTCAGCAGTGCGGTGAAGGCCACCAGGGATGACAGCAATCCGATCAGCGCGTAATCCTGGGTGAACTGGTTGAGATAGAGCGAGAAGAAGGGGTCCGCGAATCCCCAACCCAGGGCCCGCAGGAAAACAATGAGCACGAGCAACT
>JACRIF010000073.1 GCA_016220125.1 Candidatus Peregrinibacteria bacterium | reverse complement strand
GCCAGTGCGCTGCAATCGGATTTTTAACACAGAGATACGGATTTAAGTTCTAAAGCGGATGGGATTTTAATCAACCTCTGGGGAAATGTCAAACCATTTTAGGACGACTTTCTGAACCGCTTTTTCCCCGAAAGTCGATTGCAGGGCCTTGAGCAGTTGGGCCTGGACGCCCCACAGCTCCTGGGCCATGACCGGATTCTCGGCACGCACAAAGAGTTTTCCACCCTCCAATCGGTAAGCCTTCGCCGCCTCGGGCATGGTCGGAAAATGGGAAACCAGGATCTTGTTCGCCGCGAAAAGGATCTCGGAGGACTGCGACGCCGCCGAGAGGTGGTGGGACCCAAGTCTGACTTTGATGAGCTCGCTCAGCTTGTCCATTGGCCCTCAAATATAAATAAAAACTTATCACCTATCACTTCTATCACTAGTCACTAGCTTGCTAGCTTCGTTAGCTTATTTAGAGAACAATTAGCACTTACGGACATACGGACTTATCTAGATCAAATTCCTTTCAAGATTCCATTGTACACATCCAGGACGGAGGAAGCCATCGCCTCCCATTTGAAACGGAGCGCGTGTTTGAAACCCCTTTCAACGAGATCTTTCCGCAGCGCCTGATCCGTCGCCACGGTCCGCATGGCGGTTGTCATCGCTTCGATATCATAGGGATCGAAAAACACCGCGTTGCCCTGGCCGCAAATTTCGGGAATGGAGGAGGTGTTGGACGCGGCCACGGGGATCCCGCACAGCATAGCCTCAAGCGGAGGGAAGCCGAACCCCTCGTAAAAGGAGGGAAAAACATAGGCCAGCGCCTGCTGGTACAAGGCCTTGAGCTCCTCGTCCCCCACCAGGCCGGTCAGGCGCACCTCGTTTTCCAGGCGCAAAGCCTTCACGGTTTCCGGAATTTCGGGATAGTTGGGGTTGGGCCTCCCGGTGATCACCAATTGGTAATGATGATCCGATTCCCGATTGAGCGCGTCGAACGCCTTGAGGAGGCCGACAATGTTCTTGTGGTCGCGCCAGACACCCGTGTACAGGAAATAGGGTTTTGCGAGTCCGAATTGCGTTCGAAGCGCTTTCGGGTCGACAGAGGAGGGCGTGGAGAAATCGGGATTCACCCCATTGAAAATAACGGTGACCTTCTCGTCGGGGATTCCAAGCAGGGTTTGAAGGTCTTTCTTGGTGTGTCCCGAAACCGCGATGATTTGCTGTGCGTGGCGGGTGACCAATCTGAGGACAATATGGTAGGCGACCCTTTGAATCCAGTGGGTCATCTTTTTGCCCGGAAAAAACGAGAGGGTCAAATCATGGAGCGTGACCACAAAGGGGTGGCGGTAAAGCACCGGCGCGTTGAAGTGGCAAAAATGCATGAGGTCCAGGTGTTCGCGGTTGAGCACCGACAGGAAGCGGGTTTGCTCGGCCAGGGAATAATGCGGAAAATCCGCCAATACTTTTTGGAAGCGTGGGCTTGGCGGGACAAAGCCGTCAAACGCCTCTTTGCGGAGAAAGATCACATAGTCGTTCGACCGATCGAGCTGGGCCAAGTTGTGGATCAGCTCATAGGTGTAGCGGCCGATGCCGGTGAAGCCGGACCCGTACATGCGGGCGTCGATTCCGATTCTCATGGCCAAATTTTAGTCTGGAATGACAAAAGTACGCAAATGGAAAGAACTCTGACTGGTGATGAAAAAATGAAAAATTGAAAAATTGAAAATTTTTGGGCTTGGGAACACGTCCGCCGTTTGTCAAGTTTTCATCTTTTTCAAGTTTTCAAACTTTCAGGGGGTTCTTCATTGATAAAAAGGCCAAAATTTGGTATAATGATGGGATCAAGTTCTCAATGCAAAAACCCTATCGACACCGCAGGCGGCAGGCCGACCAGCACCATGAGGCCCATCAAAGGGTGAAATGGCTGTTGGCCCGCCATGCGCCACGACAGGAAAATGTGTGGACTCTCTTTTTCGCCACGTTCATCGGGGTGTTGCTGACCCTGCTCCTCTATCGAAACTGGGGGGTGATTGTGGAGTGGCTGAAACCCGAACCCCAATCCCCTGCCCCGATCGTGGAAACCCAGGGTATCAAGACCGGCGTCGTGGCGGTGGGGAAAATTGATGCCCAGGCCGGCGACGAGGAGAAAAAACGAATAGCGGAAGTCGAAACCGTCGGAGGGGCAATGGCGATCGAGACCACGGAAGCGCTGGCCAAGGATCAGGCTGAAAAACCGGTGGCGAAAGAGGATATCCTGAAAAATGCCATGTGGGTCACCAATTATTTGAGCCGTGGGCAGCATCTGACCAAATTGGACCAAACGAGCGCCAGGGCTTTGCAGAAAAGCGTGTTGGCGACCTACTATTTCGGCGAAAAAACGGTCGACATCTATTCGACGCTCCAAATGGACACCAAGTTGTTGAGCCAGATCAGCAACACGCTCTCGGTGGACTTGTTCCAATACCTGAACCAGTCCGCGAACCGCGCGGACGCGCTGAGCGGCTACCTCAATTTGTTGGGCACGCTCAAAAAGAAATCGGACGAGCGAATCACGGACCTTCAATACAAGATCGCGTTCCTGTCCTCCAACGCAAAAGGCCAAGAGGCCGAGGTGCGCATCGACGAAAAGGCGTTTTTCGACAATCTCAAGATCTTCAGCGGTTCCAATGCCGAGGACCAGTTGGCCCAGTTCATCGGCCTGCGCCAACAGCAGGCGGAGACCAAAGCCAAGTGGGGCGCCTACGACTCGCTCAAGCGTTACTACGAATTCTTCAGGCCGAAGTTGGATAATCTGAGTCGCGCCATCACCCTGAACCGCGATGCGCTCATCGCCGGAGTGAAAGTGGTGGAGATCCAAAACATGGCGCTTCCGTTGATTATTAGGCAACGGTAGTCTACCCCCCCCAAATAGATTACAAATGGATGCCAGATGGATTCCAACTGGATTTTTTCCGCATATTTGGTTATCCATTGGTAGTCCATCTGTTGTCGGGGGGTGATGGAGGGGTTTAAGTTTTGACCTGTCGCCAAATAAGGTAAAATGGGCGCACTTTAACCTATTCGATGAGAAAAGCCCTGTTTTTCGCCCCATTGGCCGTTGTTCTTGCGTTCGCGCTCCTCTTTCGTGGCGGAATCTCCCTGCACGCCCATTTCCTGTGGGCCATAATTTTGATCGTCCCGGCCACGGCACTCTTGGCCACACAGCACGGCATCCAAAATCCATCGAGGTTTAAGTCGGGAATATTGGGAAGCCTTTTCGCTTTCCTGGGCCTATTGTTGCCTTCGATGGCGCTCGCCCCCATCCAGGGCTTCGGGCTGTACGAATTTTTGAATTTCAGCGCGGGGGTCGTCACCTTCCTGCTCATCAGCCAATCCGCAATCTCGCAAAAAGCGATTCACCGGATCTTTGCTTGCATCTCAGTCGCGGCAACGCTTTTAAGCGCCACGGGATTGACCCTGTTCGCCCTGCTCCCCCCGCCCCGGGTGTTCGGCACGTTTGTGGATTTCAGCCGACTGGCCGTGACTTTCCCCAATGCGTTCGCCCTGTTTCTGCTCATGGCGATTCCGCTGACTTTTTATTTGATTCTTAAAACAAAGGAGAAAACCAAACAGGCATTCATGGCCTGCGCGGCGATTCAACTCGCCGCCCTCATCCTCTCCTACTCCCGCGAATCCTGGATCGCCCTAATGTTCGGAATACTGGTGGCCCTTGGAATCCTGCTATGGGAATGGAGGCCGTCGAAAGCGGTCGCGCGGCAATTCTTGATGCAAATCGTGGTGGTCGCGCTGGCCACCCTCCTTTTGGCCACGGGAATCGGCCTGCTTCGCGCCCAGCGCTACCAAACCGCCGGGGTGATCCAAAAAATCACCTTCCAGGCCGATGAGGGCAAGGCCTCGGTCACGGGGCGGCTTGAGCTGATGCGCAGGGCCGTGGATGCCATCGCCGAGCACCCCCTGTTCGGCGTCGGGCCCGGATCGTTCGCCGAAACCGAAGGCAACCATCAGCACAACCTGTTCCTGAAAATCGCGAGCGAAAGCGGCCTGGCCGCCCTCTTCCTATTCGCCACCTTTCTCATCCTGTTAGCCCTCCTAGTCATCTTGGGCTTCAAATCGTTGGATGCCGGTTCCAAAGCCATCGTTGTGGCCTCAGGCGCCTCGGTCCTGCTGGCGCTGACCCAAAGCATGGTCGACTACAACTTGAATTTCGTGTCGAATTCCCTGCTCTTTTGGGGGCTTCTGGGATTAATGGTCGCTGTGGTATCCCGCAAAACCCCAGCCAAAAAGGCGGAGGTCGGAGTTCGGAACCCCCTGCTGATCGCGACCTTTCTGCTAAGCGTTGGGCTGATGGCGGTCGCGATCCACGAGCTGGCCTACAAAACGATCTTCAAGCAAGGCGAGGTCTTGGCCATGGAAAACCGCACCGAGGAGGCGCTCGCGAAATTCGAATCGGCCAAATCCCTGTTCTTCTCGCAAGATCTGGCAACCCACATCGGAGAGGCCTATTACAAACTTGCGGTGGAAAAAGGGTGGAATCCCTGGGGCCAAAAGGGAGCCGATTACCTGTCAGACCTCAAAGCCTCAAGGGTCACAAACGAGATTGTCGCCCTCAAAAGCGAGTTTTGCCTGTTGAAACCCTATAAGGATTGCCTCCAGACCTCCCAGTCGGAGCTGGCAGGGGTTCGAAAGGCGCTGATCCTCGAATCGGATCTGGCCAGCAATCTGCGGATCGCCTTCGACCACTACAAAATCATCTCCCTCGTCCGCCCCGAGCTGTTCAATGCCTATGTGAAAGAGGCCGAGGCATTGTTGGAGGGCTACCGGGGGAAGGTCGAACGGAACGAGCAACTCACCATCCTGACCGGAAACCCGAAATTTGCGATTGATACCTACTCCCTTTTTATCGATTGGGCCAAGACCCAGAAGGCCGAACCCAAGACCATCAACCGTCTCCGCCTCGCCCGAGCCAAAATGAGCCGCGCAGTCGAACGGGAGCGACAAAAGTATGAAACGCTTTACCAGCAAGCCATCCCCCGATAATCCAAATCCCCTTCTTTATGGAACCCGGACAATTGAAATGCCAGGCGGAATTGGAGGCCGGCCATCTGATTCCCCGCAAATACCACGGGCAGGTCTTCACGACCGACGATGCGGTGATCGATAAGTTCATCGAAACCGTCAAAAGCGTCTACAGGCCCGGCACCAAGATCGTGGAGATCGGCGGCGGCCTGGGCTACATCACCGAACGCCTGATCCAGAATTTCGGCGATGTCGATTGCCTTGAAATCGACGACGACCTGTT
>JACRIF010000069.1 GCA_016220125.1 Candidatus Peregrinibacteria bacterium | reverse complement strand
CTACCTTTATAAGCTTTTTTTCGACACGTTGTCCAAGGGGGTTCGCTTCGACCCCCAAGGCAAGCATCTGATCGCCCTGATCACTGTCATCGCCCTGTTTCATATCCTCCGCAATGTTTTCAGGCGCGTTGGCGACTACAACAACATCGGGCTTTACACGAACGTGATGACCGAGATGGCTTCGCACACTTTTGACACCCTGCATCGGCACTCCTATTCCTTTTTCACCAACCAGTTCGCCGGCGCCCTGGTCAAAAAGGCCAATCGCCTGATCATGGCGTTTGAGTTGATCTCGGACAAAGTCTACTACGAGCTTGCTCCACTGACCTTGAGCGTCTCGGTGATGTTCGCGGTGCTCACTTATCTGAATCCCTGGATCGGATTGGCCATGGCGGCTTGGACCACGCTTTTTATCGTGTTTTCCTACAAGTTCACCCTGTACAAGTGGAAATTCGATGTGGAGCGGTCGGAGGCCGACACCGCCCTTTCGGCCAACCTTTCCGACACGGTGGTCAACAACGTCAATCTCAAGCTTTTCTCCTCCCTGTCCTCCGAAAATACCCGGAACACCGCCCTGCTTGGCGATTGGCGCCAAAAAATGGCCCGCGCGTGGAAATTGAGTTTTTACTCCGATGCCATCCAAGGATTCATGATGGCCCTTTTGGAGTTCATCGTTTTTTATTTGGCGATTGGTCAGTGGGTGCAGGGTCGACTTACGCTAGGGGATTTCATTTGGATTCAAACCTACCTGCTCCAGCTTTTTATGAGTTTGTGGAGCGTGGGGCGGACCATCCGCGATATTTTCAGCCGAATGGCAGACGCCCAAGAGATGATTGAAATCCTCGACACCCCGCACGAGATCCAGGACGCACCCCACGCCAAAACCCTTCATGTTTCGGATGGGAAGATCGAATTCCGGCATGTTTCCTTCACCTATAAGAAGGGGGAGCCCGTGATTCGGGATTTCGATCTTTCCATCAAGCCCGGCGAAAAAGTGGCGCTCATCGGCCCCTCGGGTGGCGGAAAGAGCACCATCACCAAGCTGTTGCTCCGATTCTTTGATCCGCAGAAGGGCCAAATTTTGATTGATGGCCAGGAAATCCAAAAGGTGACGCAAGACAGCCTTCGATCCCATGTGGGCTATGTGCCTCAGGATCCGATCCTGTTCCATCGGCCTTTGATGGAAAATATCCGCTACGGAAACTTGAAGGCGACCGACAAAGCCGTGATCGAGGCGGCCAAATTGGCCCATTGCCATGAGTTCATTGAGCAGTTCCCCGAAAAGTACGACACGTTCGTGGGCGAACGCGGAATTCGCCTTTCCGGGGGCGAGCGCCAGCGCGTGGCCATTGCCCGGGCGATTCTGGCCAACACGCCCATCCTTATATTGGACGAGGCCACCAGCAGCCTGGATTCCGAATCCGAATCCCTGATCCAGCAGGCGCTCGAGAATTTGATTCAGCAAAAAACCTGCCTGGTGATCGCGCACCGCCTTTCGACCATCATGAAGATGGATCGAATTGTTGTTTTGCAATCGGGGCAGATTGTGGAGCAGGGGACTCACGCCGATCTTCTTTCTAAGAATGCCAGCCTGTATAAACGGTTGTGGGACCTGCAGGTGGGGGGATATCTGTCGATGAGCAATCTTTGATCCATGGAATTCAGATTGATACCAAATGGATCACAAATGAATTGCAAATGGACGACCACTAGATTCACAAACTGTTTCACATGAAAATCGCGGTGCTCACTTCCGGCGGGGTCGACAGTTCGGTGGCGTTGCGCCTGCTTCAGGAGCAGGGGCACGACGTGACCGCTTTTTACCTGAAGATCTGGCTCGAGGACGAGTTGGCGCATTTGGGGGAATGTCCCTGGGAAGAGGATTTGGGATTTGTCCAAAAAATTTGCGATGACGCCAGCATTCCCTTGGAGGTTCTTTCGATGCAACGGGAGTACTGGGACCGCGTGGTGAGCTACACCATCGCCGAATGCAAGGCGGGGCGCACGCCCAACCCCGATATTTTGTGCAACCAGCAGATCAAATTCGGACAATTTTATTTGAAGATCGATCCTGGTTTTGAAAAAGTGGCCACGGGCCATTACGCCCAAGTCGAGGAGCGCGACGGATTGTTCCATTTGATGCGGTCACCCGATCCGATCAAAGACCAAACCTATTTTTTGTCGCATTTGAGCCAGGCCCAATTGAGCCGCGCGTTATTTCCGATCGGCCAGTATCCCAAATCCGAGGTGCGCGCGCTGGCCCAAAAATTCAACCTACCTAATCAGGCCCGAAAGGATAGCCAGGGCATCTGTTTTTTGGGGAAAATTCCGTACCGCGAATTCATCCGCGAGCATTTGGGTATTTTGAAAGGGGATTTTGTGGACCAGGCCACGGGAAAAAAGTTGGGAAACCATGAGGGGTATTGGTTCTACACCATTGGCCAACGGTTCGGCCTTGGACTTTCGGGCGGACCCTGGTTCGTGGTGGGCAAGGACATTCCCAACAACCTCATTTTTCTGGCCAACGGTTACCAGCCCGCCGAGGTTTTGGGAGATCGTTTCACATTCGAACATTTGAATTGGATTGTTCCCGTGGGGGGTCAAAATTTGGAATCATTGCATGTCAAAATTCGGCATGGCGCGGCGCTGCACCCCTGTTCGATTCGAATGGAGGGTTCGAGCGTCCATGTTCAGTTGAGCGAGCCGATCCATGGAATCGCCCCGGGACAGTTCGCGGTTTTCTACAATGGAGAGGAATGCCTGGGAGGTGGTGTGATTGGTGCACAACAATAATCCCAAACCATAATTCACTTTTTTTGTCATGCTCAAAAATTTGACTAAATCAGCAGAAATCTATAAAAATGTCACGTTTTCGCACTGCTCATTTACAACTCGCCAAGATAAAGCAGACGTTTGAATCGTCCTTTTTTCAATCATTTCAATTCGCCCGATTTGAGATGGCGGCCTTTTGTTTCTCCGAATTGCGGAGAGGTGGAAGACCGCTATTTTTAGGTCTGGCTGATTTGGTCCGATTGGAGCCTGGCTTTTGCCAGGGGAACGATTTGAATTTTTTCCTGCAATGCGGCACCTTTCGCAGGCCGATTCAGATCGGCTTCCGTGAGGTGCCCTCATTGTGAGGAACACCACAACCAAGCTGCGCCCTGAAAAGCGCAACAGGAGCCACAAAGCCATGAAGACCCGCATCAGCAACACCATCCTCGCCGTTCTCGCCAGCAACCCCAGCTTCTCCTTCATCACCCGCGCCGCGTTCGCCAACAAGCGCTCGATCGACCGCGAGGCCTGCAAGGGCAGCTACCTGGACGAGGTGGGCGAGATGCTGTTCGTCAAGGACAACTCCGATCAGGCGGTCATCATTCCCGCCTCGGAGCTGAAGTACCTCCGGTCGAGCCAGATCAGCGACCTCGGCCTCTCGCGCCTCACCAAGCTCGTCGTGAGCGAGGACGGCGGCGTGCTCTGCACGGCCACCGGCCCCGTTCCCGAGGAGTGGCTGAGGACCTTCAGCAAGCTCACCCCCTTCAAGGGCGGTGACACGCACTTCGTGAAGTGCTTCGCCCCGTCGTACGAGGGCCCCATCACGGGGTACCACGCGATCCGGGCGGACAACCGGCAGAAGATGAACTTCAAGGAGTTCACGCAGATCGACGGGCGCAAGATGCTCGGTCTCGACTTCGTCTCGCACGAGGGCAAGGCCATGCTGGCGGCGACCCTCAAGGGCAACCACCAGAACCCGAAGACCACGGTCTTCACCCGCGAGGCGGACATCCAGTCCCTCAAGGACGGGACCAGCGTCAACTCGCAGTGGAAGCCGGCCCCCTGGGTCGGTGACCGCAACATCTCGAGCCTCCGCGGCTTCATCAAGGACGGGGTGCTCATGTACTCCTTCCTCGACACCACCACGGGGGACTTCCTCTCGGCCGGCGCGACCGACAAGGGCGCGAAGGTCGTGATGAAGGACGTGAAGGGCGTCCTGACCACCGTCAGCGGCGTGCAGAACGACCCGAACCACATGGCCACGGTGATCACCAACAAGCAGATCGTCGCGATCGGCCAGAAGGACACGGTCATCGCGGACCTCAGCGACCCGGCCTACGCCGAGATCGCCCAGCTGGTCCGGGGAGGCAAGAACCTCACCGGCATCTACGGCCGGCAGAGCCTCTACGCCTCGAGCGTGGGCAACATGGGGCACCTCACGGTGACCCCCAACAAGCCGTACGCCCAGGCTCGCGCCTAGGCACAAGCCACTGCCGCT
>JACRIF010000068.1 GCA_016220125.1 Candidatus Peregrinibacteria bacterium | reverse complement strand
ATAAATGTAAAATGATCAATGTAAAATGCTAAATTATGATTAAACAACTCATCGCCCACCTTCTCGCCAACGGCGTCGCCCTGTACTTTGTGGGGATCATCCTCAAGGGCGACTTCATCATCACCGGCGAATGGAAGGGGTATCTGATCGCCGCGCTCATTTTCGGCATCCTGAACGGAATGGTGAAGCCGGTGCTCAAGCTGTTGTCGCTCCCCTTTGTGCTCATCACCGGAGGGCTGTTCATCTTCGTCATCAACTCGCTCATGGTCTGGTTCGCGCAATACGCGCTCAACGTGCTCAAGTTCGAGGGGGTGGCGATCCTCATCAAAAACGGTTTCTTCACCTACATCCTGGTCGGCTTCCTGATCAGCGTGTTCAACATGGTGATCCACTGGCTTTTGAAGAAGTGATGGATTTCAATTGGGTGGCCGAATAGGTGGCCAATCGGCGTTTTTTCACCCATTCGTTCACCAATCCGATCCCCAATCCGGCCACCAATTCGTCTCCGCTAATTATGAATCTAAAGCTTCCTCTCTTTTTCATCGCCGTTTTCAGCGTCTTGGTCTATATCGACCTGTTCTGGAAAAACCGCCACTCAAACGTGCGGTTCCGGTTCCTGCGCAGAGAGGCGGAAGTGGGTTTGGGCCTGTTGGTCCTGACCGCGTTCATCGATGGCGCATTGCTGGCCTTGGTCATATTATGGCTGACAGGGTATATCAATGCCTAAATTGAATTAAAAAGGATTGTTCAATGATTTCACCCTTATTGAACTATTTTTTTATACAACAAAATAGCCTCAAGGAATTCCCTCGCTAACCCCTAGCACCTAACTCCTAACCCCTCAACTATTCCTCCCGTTGAATATACTCCGTCGCATCGGCTTGCGTGATCACCCCGCGCTCGGCGAGCTGGTAGGCATAGTTGTCCATGGTGATCATGCCCTCGGCCGAGGCGGCCTGGATGGCCGTGTGGAGCTGGATGAAGTTGCCACGGCGGATGATGCTGTGGATGCTTTGGTTCATGAACATCAATTCGAACACGGCGATCAGGCCGGGTTGGTCGGTTCGCTGGACCAGATCCTGCGCGACCAAGGCGATCAAGGTGTGGGAAATACGATCCTGGGCCTGTTTGCGGAGATCCTGGGGGTAGAGATTGACCATGCGCTCCAAGGTTTGGGTCGCGTCGCGGGTCGCCATGGAGGCGATGACCAAATGGCCGGTTTCCACCAGCTTCAGGACGTTGTCGAGCGTGTCCAGGGTATTGATCTCGCTCACAACCACCACGTTCGCGTCCTCGCGCAGGGCGGATTGCAACGCGCTGGTCATGCTGAGGGTGTCCTTGCCGAGCTCGCGCTGGGTGAACATGGATTTTTGGTCCTCGAAAACATATTCAATCGGGTTTTCGATGGTCAGGATATGCTTCACATAATTCTCGTTGATGTGGCGAAGCATCGATTGGATTGTGGTCGAACGACCGGATCCGGCGGGCCCGCACACGAGGATGAGCCCCTCGCGCAGGCTGAGGAATTTTTTGAGGGATTCCGGAATGCCCAACTCGTCCATCGAGAGGACGTGCTTGGAGATCATGCGCATGACCCCGGCCAGTTTTCCCTGTTGGTAAAACAGATTCACGCGGAAGTTCACGGCATTCGTGTGGGTGTACGAGAAATCGGATTCGCGGTCCTTTTCGAACCGTGCCCTCTCATCAAGATTGGGGAGCAGGGCATCCACCATGGCTTTGGCATCCTCCCGGGAAAGGGGGTCGGCGTTTTCGATGAAGACGATTTTGCCCCCCACCCGAAGCGCCAGCTTGCCACCTTCGCGGAAGTGGATATCGGAAGCCTCCTTCTCGATGCACAAATTCACCAGCTGGTTCAGCGTGGTTCGACCACCCTTGTTTTCTGAGGCGGCCGATGTGGCCATGGCGGTGTTTTGCGACGAGGAATTGGGTTGAAGCGGCATGGGGTTTCAAAGGGTTATGAAGGAAAAAAATGGGAAATTACGAGGGAGGGTTGTTGTTGCGCATCTGCGAAGCGAGGTATCGCTCCAGATTCGCCTGACGCTGGCTGCGGACAACAATGATCAGGATGACAATGATGCCGATCATGGCGATCAGGCCGAATCCGATGCCCACAAAGCCGAAGATCAGCAAAAGGTTGTTTGCCGGAGCGGGGGCGACGGGCTTGAGGGGGGTCTCAATGGCGATCGGCGTCTCGGTCACGACTCCAATGTCTTCAGGGGTGGGCAACCGGGGAACAGAGGGTTTCTTGCCCAGCGCGGATTCGGGGGTGACCACGGGGATCACCTTGGCAACCACTTGTTGGTACAGGCGGTTCTCGTAGATGGCCTCGTCGCCCTTGTAGACTTTGACCTGCGCCCAATAGTTTCCTGGATCGAGTATGAAATCATTGAAGGGAATCAGCACTTTCCCCTTCTCATCGGGCGAAATCGGAGTGGACAAAGTGCCGAAGGTGAGGGTTTTCAGGACTTGGGTCTCTTTTTCATCGGAGATATCGACTTGCCCATTCAGCTCGGTGACATCCACATTTCCCGTGTTCTCCAATTCGACCGCCAATTGGAAGGGCATTCCCTCCTCAAGCGGGCTGACGGAAATGGATTGGATGCGATAGTTTAAAACTTTCGTGCCCACAACGCTCAACTCAACCGAGATGTTGGCGCCCAAGGTGATGGCCACGGTCCCGCCTTCCGTGCCGCCTTCGGAGACAGGCGCGAGGGTCACGAAAATGCCTCCGCGGTAATCCTTGAGGGCCGCCTTTTTTGGAACCTGGACAATCACCTTCATGGGAAGGATATTTTCCCCTTTTCTGATGATCAGGCGGTTTTGGTTTTCGATTTTCAACCAATTCAGGATTTCCTTGTCGCCCGTGATACGGACGTTCACTTTCATGTCGTCCTCAAGCTCGTTCCGGCTCAGGTTGATGATCTGCTCATAGGTGGAACCGGGAAGCAGATGGTCGTTCCTCACCCATGGGGGGGAAGTCCCGAACGCCGCCTCGGAAGGAGGCACATTGGAAGTAAGGCTTACGGAGAAGCCCACAACCGCCAGGAGGATCGCCAGGAGACTGAAATGCCGTGAGTTCATAGGCAGATTTTTTTGTTGGTATCTGAATATT
>JACRIF010000065.1 GCA_016220125.1 Candidatus Peregrinibacteria bacterium | reverse complement strand
GTAGCCGGTCTTTTCGGCGGTGCCGTCATTATGGTCTTTGGGGATGACGGCCAAATAGTTGTCGCCAATGGAAGTGAGATCCACGCATTCACCTTCCGTGTACACGGATCCGCAAACCCGGCCGCATCCTGAAACCGAGGTTCCAATCTGGTAATAAAGCCCTGCGACCGTGGCGGCCACAGTCGTGTAATGGGTTCCCTCATGGTCCGCCGGGTAAGTCTTCACGGCCTCAAGAATCGTTGCCACATCATTGCTTCGGGTGGCATTCCGGCTCTCATGCAAACGTCGCGCCGGGTCGATGGCCACGAAGATGGCCGCCGCCAGGATTGCGATGATCGCGATCACGATGATCAGCTCGATAAGAGTGAAACCTTGGATAATTTTTGATTTGCGATTTTTGATTCCCATTGAGTAAAACTTTAAACGCCTTGATTGTACGTGATCGTCTGCAGAGTCGCAATAGAGGCTAAAAGACGCTATTTTTGAATCTTGAATGGCTTATCGGGTCGCCTCGATCACCGGAGGGGTTCCCGCTCCACCGGCGTCCTCTCCTTCCGGTTCGCACGCCCCCACCGTGATGTTGCCACTGCTCCCTTTGATCAAATAATAGGCGGTCCATTGGTCGGTGCCGATGGTGGGGTCTTTGGGAATCCGGCTCAAATAATTGGGGCCGATGTCGCTCAAATCAAGGCACTGCGTATTGGTGACCGTGACGGCGGAACAGGTGGTATCGCACACCAAGGCAGGCAAACCGATGATGCGGGGGTCGTCGAAATCGGCGTTCGCAATGGTTATGTAATGGATTCCGTCGTTATCCACCTGATACTGTTTGATGGCCTCGACCATGGTCATCACGTCCGTGCGACGCCGGGCATTGCGCGCTTCGTGCAGGCGTCGCGCCGGGTCGATGGACACAAAGATAGCCGCCGCCAAAATAGCGATGATCGCGATCACGATGATGAGCTCGACGAGGGTAAAGCCTGTGGGATCAAAGCGTTTTTGTTTCATCTGATCAATTATAGACAGATCCGATTGAATTCGTAACTTATTTATCGTGTGATCTGTATCAAAGGTGCCACATCCGTTCCACCAGCCCCCTCTCCTTCGGCATCGCAGGCGAGCAGCGTCAACGCCCCATTCGTATCGGGGTTTAAGGCGTAACGGGTCATGGCGGGGGTTCCGGTCTTGGGATCCTGGGGGATTTGGGCGAGATAATTGCTCCCGATGCCGGAAATGTCGACGCAGACTTGATCCGTGGTTTGGCCGGCGCAATCGCTGTCGCAGCTACCGACGGCGGTGCCGATCTGGTAATAATTCCCGGGGTTCAACGCCGCGACGGGCGCGTACAAATCACCGTCATTGTCCGCCTGGTAGCTCTTCATGGCGTCCAATAGTGTGGCGATATCGGTCATCCGGCGCGCGTTACGCGCCTCGTGCAGGCGCCTCGCCGGGTCGATGGCCACGAAGATGGCCGCCGCCAGGATGGCGATGATCGCGATCACGATGATGAGCTCAACTAAAGTAAAACCACGGGGGGCTTTTAATTTTAGAAAAATGATGTGGGTTTTGGAATGATTCATTTCAATCCACCCATTGGGTGATATGGAAGCTGGGGACAAAAGAAATCCGGATCAAAAGATTGCGGCTGATGACTCCGTGCGAACCCGTCACCAAAACATCCCGGGTGTCGCCGTTGCCCTGAATCGCAACTGTGCAAGCCACGGGTGCCTGCGAAAGAGGCCCGCCAAGATAAGCATGGTTTCGGCTGAGTTGGATCAAGGCCTCGTCGGCGCACCCTTCGGTGGAAATAAGCGTTTTTTCCGATTGGGACAAAAGGAAGGCGTTCTGGCGGGAGGATATGCCGGTGAGCACCAAAGTCACGGCAACCATGACAAGCACCAACCCCATCACCAAAGCGGTAAGAATTCCGATCGCCCCATGCTTGTTGGGATAAAACGTCATAAAGTTTCAGTTCGAAAAGAAAGGGTAGAGTCGAAATCCATGGTGAAATCATAAAGGGGATCTTGCCCGGGATTGACGCTGGCAAGGGTCATTTGGATCCGCAATGCGGTGGGCAATCCAGCTCCCCCCACATCGGATATTTCGAAACGGGCGACGGTCACATGATCCGAGGTCGCGTCTTCGGCCAGCTGGCCGGGCAAGCGCAACCTCAGTTTCCGGATTTCAAGGGGGACACCGCCAACCGTGATGGATTTCAGGGCGGTGTCGAACAGGGCGGTGCCATCGGTTCTGGTGAGCGAAAGCGTGCCAAGGGTTTGTCCAAGTTGGGAACCGGGCGCATCCACGCTTTGGGCGTTGCGGACCTCGGTTTTCAGAAGTTCAAAGGCTTGGGCCGCGTTTTCCTTCACTTCCCGGACAATGCCGGATTTGATTCGAGCCTGTTGCATCTGCCAAAAGAACCCCAAGGCGAAACTGATAAAAATGGAAAAAATAGCGACATAGGCAATCGTTTCCACCAAGGTGAAACCTGATTGTGGCCGATGATTGGCAATGCGATGGGTCATAGTTTCCTTTTTGTCATTCCTCTTTTATTTTTTCATTCCCGCGAAGGCGGGAATCTAAATTTGAAGTGGATTCCCATTTTTTAAGGATTGGATTACGGCACGGGAATGGGCCAATCTCCAGGAGCTTGGTGATTGGTAAGCAAACTCTCAACCATCAAAGTGCGGGGATCGGAATAGGGGGGTTGCCAAGAAAGAAGGATGGAAACCTTTTTGGTGTCCGGGTCGGGTGTGCCCCCGACTTCCACCAAGGCGCCTGCGACGTTGCGTTGGGCGGTGCTGAGCGTGACAACGCGGGAAATCCCGTCTTGGATATCCGAGTTTCCACTAAAGACCCAATGCCCGCCTCCGACATTCAATCCATGGGCGCCATCCGAAAGCTCGGACCAGTTGCGATTGCGGATGGAGCGAACCGCTTCCCAGGATTCCGTGAGCAGGGTGTTCACCCGAAAGGTCCGGCGATCCTCCAAGCCCGAAAGATGGCTGCCGATGATCGGCACGGCAACCCCTGCGCTGATGGTCGCGAAGATCGCAATGGCAACCATGAGTTCCATCAAGGTGAATCCGCGGGAGCCGATGGGGAGCCGAAAACGATTCAATGGCATATCAAAGGGTTGGAGTGGTGAAGTCAGTCAATCCCAGGGGATTGACGGCAACCGTGAAGGCTTGGGTGTTGGAGACAAGGCTGAAAAGCCCATCCTGGGCTATCAATCCACTGCGCTTGGAAAAAACAATTTCGCTCCCCCCGCCATTCAGCAACAAGGGGCCAAAAGTGACAGTGGGGTAAAGATCGGTGGTTTGGTCGAAAGTGGGGTCGCGCAAGGAGTAATCGGTTCCCTTGAACAAAACAAGGCGATTGGGGGTCGCGACAACATCGAAATACACGCCCCAACTGGAATCCCATTCCGAGGCCGTGGAGCGAACGTGGGCCTCGCGGAGGGTTTGGACCACCTTTTCGCCATCGGACCGCAGCGACTGGTTGCCCATGAAATTTCCAAGGGTCATCACCGCGGCCCCGAGCACAATCGAAAAAATGGCGATAACAATCGCCAACTCGACAAAAGTGAACCCCGACACGTTTCGGATTCTTGGGTTGCCTAATTTTTTATTGAACCATTGTGACATTCTTTTTTTGAATTGGGTGGTAATCCACGGAATATGAAATGCGAAATGTTGAATTAAACGCCTCCCTTGATGTAAGTTCGGACAATGCGGCGAAGATCGTCCAGGTCGACCTGGTGTTTCACGAAATAACCTTTGGCGCCCAACGCAAGCGCCTCATCCTTGGATTCCAGCTGGTCAAAATTGGAGAACATGATGGCAGGTGGAGGATTGACCAGCGTGCTGATCTCGCGTAACACATCAAAACCGTTCTTTAGGGGCATGTTCACATCGAGCAGGGCTAATTGGTAATGCCTTTTATGAAGCAGGTCTATGGCTTCCTGCCCATTGCTGGCCGAATCGACTTCGAGCATCTCGTCCTCCATGAATCGCTTCATGATCTCGATGAGAAAAGGGTCGTCCTCCGCAATGAGGATGCGTGGCCGGTGCGGGGTGGGCGTTGTGAGAATTGAGTCTTTTTTCATGAATTCAAAGTGGAACTAAAGCCTAAAATCTGGAACCCAAAACCTTTATCGAATGCTCCCCGTCAACTTGTAGATCGGTCCGAGGATGGAAAGCGCAACGAAAAGCACCAAGGCGCCGACAATGATAATCAAGGTGGGCTCTAGGGTGACCGAGATATTCTTCATGGTCTCGTCCACCTCGTCATTGTAGTAATCGGACACATTGTCGCAGACGTCGGCCAAGCTGCCCGTAACCTCCCCCAAGGAAATAAGTTTGACGAAAATGGGATCGAAAAGAGTCGGATTTTGATCCAAAACATAGGCAAGGGTCCTGCCCTTTTCCAGGGAAAGGATCATGGAGCGGATAGCGTTTTTGTAATAGTGGTTGTCGATGACATCCACCAAAATTTGGAGGCTTGCGTCGATGGGAATCCCGCTCCGGGTCAAAGACCCAAGGCTATCCCCAAAACGAGCCAGGATCAGTTTCCGGTTCAGGGCACCGAAAAAGGGGATATTCAGGGAAATCCAATGAAGGGCGGGCTTGGCCGCACTCTGACGGGAAAGCCAAAGCAAATAGGCGACCATGCCGATAAAACCAAAAAAAATCACGGCTCCGTAATCCTTGAAAATCTCGGCGAACCACATCAATATCTTCGTCGAAAGGGGCAACTCCACATTCAGGCTTTTGAAAAGGGGAAGGAGGGTGGGCAAAACAAAAATGGAGATGGAAAGGCCCAAAAGCGTCACCGCCACCAGCACAAAGGTGGGATAAATCATGGCGGATCGGAATTTTTGCCTAAACCGCTGCTCCTTTTCGACAATGGTCAAAAGTCGCTTCAGGTTTTCCTGCAAAGTGCCCGAGAATTCACCGGTTTTTATCAGGCTCAGAAAAAGGGGGGAGAAATATTTTTTGTGCTTCTCCAAGGCTTCGTGAAGATAGGAGCCTTTGGAAACGGATTTCTGGACATCGGTGAGAATCTGGCGAAGGCGTCCATGAGCCTGGTAAGAAGCGATTTCCAAGGCCTGCACCAAGTCATACCCCGCCCGAATCGAGGCATGCAACTGCCGAATCAAAAGCAGAAGCTCACGAGAGGACACACCGCCGAAGATGATTTCCGTATTTTTCATTGTTTAGTGACTAGTGTTTAGTGACTGGCGTTGTTGCGTAATGCTTAGTGATTCCCACTAGACACTAGACCCTAGACACCAGTCACTAATTTATTGGTTAATAACTCTCAGCACCTCCTCCAGCGTCGTCAGTCCCTGAATCGCCTTTTTCAAACCATCCTCAAACAGGGGGACCATGCCGTTTTGGATCGCGACCGCCTCGATTTCGGACTCGGGTCGGCTCTTCAAAATAAGTTCGCGGATATTGTCCTTGAGTTTCAAGGTCTCGGCGATCACCGTTCGCCCGTGGTAACCGCTGCCATTGCAAAGCTCGCATCCAGCCCCCTTGTAAAGGCGCGCCTTTTCGCCTTTGGCCTTGCCGAAATACTTTTTGAAAAGCACGGCTTGGGCCTCGCTCAAGCCAATGCGCTTCTGAATGTCATCCAGTTCCTTGGCGGTCAAGGTGTAGCTGGTCATGCACCCGGTGCAAATTTTACGCGCCAGGCGTTGGGCGACAATCAGGTTCACCGTGGTGACCACCAAGTAGGGATCCACGCCCATTTGCAACAAGCGCAACGGAGCTAGGCTGGCGTTGTTGGTGTGCAAGGTGGAAAGCACCAAATGCCCCGTGAGTGCCGCATTCACGGCGATCTTGCCCGTTTCGAAATCGCGGATTTCACCGATCATCAACACGTCGGGGTCTTGGCGCATGAGCGATTTGAGCCCCTCGGCATAGGTGATGTTGGTGAGGGGATTCACTTGGATCTGCACAATGCCGGGCAACCCGTATTCGATCGGATCCTCGATGGTGGAAAGGTTGATCCCCTCCTGGTTCAAAACCTTCAAAAGAGCGTAAAGAGTGGTGGTTTTTCCACTGCCGGTGGGTCCTGTGACCAGGATCATGCCATTGCTTTTGGCGATGCCCTTTTCAAGGATTCCCTGGTCGCCCGCCTGGTAACCAAGATCTGCCAAGGTCCAATCCTGCATTTCCGAGGTTAACAAGCGGAGCACCACTTTTTCACCGTGGTACGTGGGCATGATGGAGACGCGGAAGTTGATGGTGGTCTTCTCGTAGGCCATCTTGAAACGGCCATCCTGAGAAGCGTTGTGCGTGTCGATCCTGAGATGCGCGAGCACTTTGATGTGGTTCACAGCGGTTTCCATGATTCCTTTCGGAAGGGTTGCAATGGTGTGCAAAACACCATCGATCCTGAAACGGATGCGCACCTCCTTCTCAAATGGCTCTATATGCACATCGGATGCCCCGCGCTGGAAGGCGAAAAGGATCAGGGAGTCGAATAGTTGGGCCAATTGATCCAAGGGCAAAGCGCGTCCAGGGACAAGAAAATCCTTCAACTGAGCATGAAATTCGGAGGGGTAAAGCCTGGCAGCCTGCGCGACTTGGGAAGGGGTCGTATAGTGGACTTCAATCTTCTTGCCTATTTTTTTGGCAAGCAAATCGGTCAAATGGGTATCGGCGGGGTTCACCATGGCCACCTTCAATAATCCGTCCGCATCCTCGTAGGCCACGATCCCGTTTCTCCGGCTCACCTCTTTGGGAATGAGTGTCAAAGTTTCAACGGGGATGTTGATCCCTCGGAAAGAGACATAAGGCTTGTTGAAAAACGCGGCCAAAACCTGTCCGACTTCCGATTCGGTCATGAATTGGTTTTTCAGGATGAAATCGACCAGGTCGAAATCCGAATTATTGGAGGCTTCGCGGATTTTTTTGATCTTGGTGGCGGGCAGCAAGTCCAAGTGGGAAAGGTAATCGAGGATTTTGGCGTTGGTCGCATCCCCAAAGCCCGAATGGGGACGAAGGATGTTGTGGATCGTCCAATCCTCGTCGACGGGGGCTGTCTTGGAAAAGGAGGGTTTTTGGAAGGAGAGGGCTGTTTCGCGGATTTCATGGATCGGGGGCTCGTCCGAGGAAATCAAAGCCGGCTCGGCCAATGGATGTTCGGAAAGGTGATGCGTGACCAAAGGGTTTTCAAGGTCCGATTCAATCGAATCGGACGGGTTTGAAACCGTGTGTTTCACGAACGTGTTTTGGATCTTTTTTTTGGCCATAATTTTGCTCCCTTTAATAAATCATTATATTATAGCATATTTTGAGACACAAAAAAAGGCTAAAACAGTTAAAAAAACGGGGAAGGTGGCATGACCAATGGATATTCGGAAGAGCATGCCTGGAATAGGGCATCCCATAGAATCCCCCATCCAGCCACCCATTTGGCAGCCAATGTGGTCACCAATTCGATCACCCATCCGGCCCCCTATTCGGCCACCAATTCGTAATCAACTAAGCGTTTTTTCACCTTTTTTGGCCTGCATTCCCGAAACCGGAAGGGAAACGAGGAAGGTGGTTCCTTTGTTTTCAACGGATTTGAAACCGATCTTCCCGCCGGTCTTGTCCAAAATTGATTTGATGATGTAAAGACCCAACCCTGTGCCCTCCTCCACTGATTTTTCGGCATTGGCCCCTCTCCAAAGCTTGGAAAAAACCTTCCCCTGCTCGGCTTTGGGTATCCCCATCCCCGTGTCGGAAACCTTGAGCGAAATGGTGTCCGCTTCTTTTGAAAGGGAAATGGTGATTTGCCCTTTGGAGGGCGTGTACTTCACAGCGTTGGAAATAAGGTTCTGGAGGATCATCTTGATCAATTTGGGATCCGCCTCGATCACGGGGATATCGTGGGGTAAATCGGTATGGACCCTCAACTCCTTTTTGGAAATTTCCGACTCAAGCTCCTTCAGGGTGATCTGGGTCAATTCCTCAAGATCCGTGGGTTCGGGCGTAACCGAGAACGTGCCCAACTCGACTCGTGAGCTGTTGAGGAGACTGTTGACCAATTTGAGCAAGCGCCCATTGGCCTCGTCAATATCCAGGATATAGCCTCTTTGTTTGTCCGTCAGGGGACCTGCTTTCTCCTTCATAAGGATTTGGGTGATCCATCGAATCCCGGTCAAAGGGGTCCTCAATTGATGGGAGGCCAGGGAAACAAATTCCTGCCGGGCGGTCTCCACTTCCCGCTCCTTGGTGACATCGCGAAAAACGACAATGGCGCCAACAACCTTTCCATCGGGATCGAACACCGGTGCGGCGCTGTCCGACACGGGAATCTCACGACCGTCTTTGGCGATCAGGAGAGTGCTGTTTTCCATGGTTTTCGTCTTGCCGAATAGCATGGTCTCCTCAAGAAAAACGATATTTTCAGTGTGATCCGATTCGCGCTTCAGTTGCATGATTTCACGGAAGGGTCGACCCAACGCTTCGTGTGGGGCATAACCCGATATGTTTTGCGAGGCCTTGTTCCAAAGGATGATGTTGAAATAACGATCAATAGCCACCACCCCGTCGCCAATGCTTTCCAAAAGGGACTCCTGCCTCTGTCGAAGGGCATTGAAAATGCTCAGGGCATTGAGAATGAAAATAACAAAAAAAGCGGAGAGGACAATCAAAAAGAGGCCAATCGCAACGGTGTTCAACAGGGTCCAATTGAAGGCGCGAAACGCATCGGCGGAATTCTCCTCGACGATGGCCGCCCATTTGTATTTGGACGAAGCGTAAGCCACGATCACCTCTTGGTTTTTTTGGGCATTGAGATAAATCTCGGACCCCTTTTTGGAGCCCAACGCCTTGATAACGGCGGGATCCCCTCTCAAATCAACCAATTCGGCCTGCGGGGCGTACAAGGGATGCCCGATCGGATGGCCGGACGGATCAATGAAGTACAAAAATCCCGATTCGCCGATGGGGTTGTTGCGAGCCCAGGCCTGGATGGTGTCCATTTTCAACTGGAGGGCCAAGATCCCTTTTATTTCGCTGCTATTGCCCCGAAGCGGAATGGCAATCGTGATCGCGTTGATTTCCGGAATAATGGCCCTGCGATAGGCCTCCGAAACATAGGGTTCCCAATTGCGGCTTACGCCGCGAAACCAATCGCGAAAAGCATAATTTTTGCCTACAACCTCGGGCATGGCGGGATAACCCGCATGAAGCAAGCCAGTGGTATCCGTCACAAAAATGCGATCCAGGTCGCCATGTTCCTGGACGATATCCTTCATCAACAAAATGGCGCCGTCCCAATCGGACTTGTCCAAAGCTTCCTTGACGGAGATTCGGTTGGCAACCGATTCCCCCAGTTCGATATACCCGCCAAAACGTTCATCCAGCATGGTGGCTCCAAACGAGGCCAACATCCCATGCTCTTTCAAAACCGAGGCGGTGAGTTGGGCTTTCAAATAGCGGTAATTGACAAAACTGACGACCACCAAAGGCGCCACTAAAAGCACGAAAATAATCGATAGGACCATTTGGGCCCTGCGCTTGGAGGGTTGGGTGAATTCAATAAACCATTGGACTAGTTTTGCCATAACGTTCTGGGGAGGGCATTATGGAAATCGGCGTCGGATCACCTCGCTTGGAGGTAAAAAATAAAGGGGGCAATAGGGGGTAATCTTGAACAATGTGAGACAATGCGTGTCGGGAAATGGTCGGGCCCCACAAGCGAAATCATGGGCGCCGCCAAGGCCCAAAAAAATAAAATCGGAAAACGCTAAACGTAGCGTTTCACGGTATTCACCAGATCATCGATGGAGATGTCCGATTTCACATAATAGCCCTTGGCGCCCAAGGACATGACTTCTCGTTCGTCTTCCGATTGGGCCAAATTGGTGAACACCAGCACGGGAACCTTGATTTTTTGTTTTTTGAGCTCCGCCAACACTTCAAACCCGTTCTTGTTCGGCATGATGAGATCCAGGGTGACCAGGGCATAGTGGCCGGTCGAAATTTTCTGAAGCGTTTCATCACCGTCGGTCGCGGTGTCGATGGCGAAACCCTCCTCGGCCAAGCGGTTGCGGATGATCTTGCTCAAAAAAGGGTCATCCTCGGCGATCAGAATGGTTTTGCCGGGGGATTTTTTGGAAGCTTTTGGCATTGAAATTTAATTATTGAGAAATTGAAACTCGATATTTCGAAACAAAAAAGTTTTTCCTAATAATTTTAACTTGTCACTTCTGTCACTTGTTACTTTGGGATTTCAGCACTTAAGCACTTACGAACTTATGCACTTTAACACTATGTGATTATATCAGAGTCTTCGCTCCTTTCTTAGCGATCATCCCCTTCAAGGGATAGGTGACGCTGACAAGGGTGCCTTTGTCCTTCTCCGACTCGACAATGATGGAGCCTCCGGAAATATCCAAAATCTTTTTGATGATGTAAAGCCCGAGCCCCGAACTGGTGGTGGAAAACTTGGCCGCCTCGGCCGTTCTGAAAAATTTGGTGAATAGGGACTTTTTCTCATTGGAGGTGATGCCAATACCCTGATCTTTCACGCTCACGGTGACCCCATGTGATTTCCGCGCAAGTTTGATGACGATGGTTTTGCCGTTGAAACTGTATTTGATGGCATTGGAAACGATATTGTCCAAAATTTGGCGGTAAAGCTCGGGGTCGATGGAAAGCATCACGGGGGTGGAGGGCTTTTCAAATTCAATGCGCTGTTGTTTGGCCTTGGACATGAAGCGATACTCCTTGACCGCGGCTTCAATCCACTTTCCAAGATCCACTGGCCGTGGCTCGATCGTCAAAACCCCCGATTCGAGGCGGGAAACGTTCAAAAGATCATTGACCAGGGTGATCAGCCTCCCCGTGGAGGACTGGATATCCGTCAGGTAACCCAGTTGCCGCGCATTGAACCCGCCCTTGCGCATCAACTCCTCCAACAACCATTTGACCGCGGTGAGGGGGGTGCGCAATTGATGCGAGGCCAACGACACAAACTCGCTCTTCGCCTTATCGATCTCCGTTTCGCGCCGGATATCGCGGAACGTGCCAATGATGCCGATCAGCTTCTTTCCCTGCAAAATCGGCGAAAGGGTGGTTGCGAGGGGAAGTCGCTCGGCATTGGGCCGGGCAAAATAAACCGTGGTGAAATGCTGTGTTTTCTTGGAAACGACATGTTCGAAAATGGTCGATTCCATATTGATCGGCTTCCCGGACTGGTCCTGAAAATTGAAATAGGCGGCGAAAGAGTTTCCGAGGACGGAGGCCGTGCTCCGATCAAACATGCGTTCCGCCTGTTGATTCATCAATAAAACCTTCCCCTTCAAATCAATGGCGATAATTCCCTCGCCGATACTGCCCAAAAGGGCGTCGGCTTTTGATTTTTCGGCCTCGATCGACTCCTTGGACTTCAACAGGGTGGTGTGGGATTTGCGCAACTTGAGGTTGGAGGCGAAAATCTCGGCGGCCTTGTTTTGGTTCTCTTCGACCAATTCCCGCAAATTGTCGGCCATGAGTTGGATCGAGGCGACCAGATCCGTGAACTCATCGTTCTGGGGGGGCAATTCCAATTTAAATGAAAAATCGCCCAGGGACATTCGACTCAGCGCGGGCACGATGGCATCCACGCGTTCCTTCGCGTAGCGTCGTTGGCGCCGTAGATCCTGCGCAATGACCACGATGCGATTGGGCTGATGACCACGTCCAGGCAACAGGGCCTTGGAAAGCAGGACCGGAATGGGGGATCCCTTCTTGGGAATGCAGAGCATATTGAGATCGCTCAAGGCGCCCCTCTGGCCAAGGGTGTCGAGATGGGCAAGAATATCAAGGGTTTCAACCCCTGGTGCATTCGACGAGGGAACCCGGTCCTCCTGAAAACGCACCAAATGGCCAAAGGTGGACCCTTCCACTTCATGCTTGGAATAGCCGGTCAACCGATAGGCGTAGGTGTTGGCGGAAACGATGATTCCCTGCTCGTTCACGATGAACAAGGCATCGGGCATCGTCTCGATGATCTGGCGGATATCGCTCAGGGATCCCAGTAAATGATCGGTCATCTGGGCAATGGATTGGCTCAAAACGCCCACTTCATCCACGGGTGGCAGAAGTGGAATGGCAACCCGTTTGCCCGAGGCAATGTAAGTGGAAAGCTGGGCCAGCTGCACAATCGGCTTTGAAATTCGGGAGGAAATCAGCTTGGCCATGGTCAGGGCGATGGCAAGGGCCAAGAGCGAGTAAAAAACAATCAGGCGTTCCAGATCGAAGATGGGGACAAGAACTTCATGCAAATCCTGCTCGATCAGGAGGCCGGCATCCAACACGGGGAGGGATTGGTAGTAGCCGAGCACGGGCTTGTGGGCATAGTTGTCGTAGATCGATCCCCCGCGAACATTCGAGAGGGCGGCGCGGATACCGCCGGAATCCAAAAGGGGATGGTCTGAAAGGGTGATGATGTTCGGAGGAGGCCGAATGCCAAATTCCATTCCAAGCACATACCGGCCTTCGTGATTCACGATGTAGGAAATACCCGTTTTCCCCAATCCGTAATTCTGCGACAGGAATTCGTTGAGGGATTCATGGTTGAGCCGGGCCATAAGCACGGAAAGGAGCTGGCCATAACGATTCCGGATGGGAAGGGAAAAAGTGGAGGCGATGTCATGGCGAATCGGGGAAAATTGGAAAGGGTCCAAAAAAACACCCCGCTTCCCCTCGATGAAATAAGTGGCATCGGAATGGGGGGAGCCTTCAGTTTCGGGCGCGCTGGAGGCGACAATCGTTCCCGAGTTGGCATCCAAGAGGGAAATCTCGAAAAACGCGGGATTGTTGTAAAGAAATTGGTCAAAGTCCCGGTAGATCCTGGATTTCGAGGAGGGTTCGGCGATAAAAAGTTCGGCATCCTGGGCAAAGGGACCGTCGGTTTGGGCAAAAGTGGTAATTTGGTTCTTGAAAGTGCCGATCGCATCGCTGATTTGGCCCGCCTTGTGATTCGAAAGGGCGAAAAACTGGGTCGACTTTTCATTCAAAATGGATTGTTTGCCAAACTGGATCGCATTGAAGCTGATCATCAGGGAGGGAACCAGGGCAACCGCCACAAAGGCAACCAGCAATCGATTGCGAATGGAAAGAATGCCGATGTGCTCATTGGCGACAACGCTCCTAAACCGATCGATGAGGGGCTTGATTGGATGAAGGGGCATAGCTTAATTCACGGGGGCGTCAAAATCGTAAAACACAGAACGCAGGTAGCGCGGGTCGAGCAAGTCATCCGGCGGGGGGATTCCCGAAATCTTTTTCTCATAGGTGAGGTAGCGGGAGATATAGTGAAGGCTTCCATAAACCGATTCCGGTCCGGACAAAAAGCTGAAAGACTTGATGTTGTTGCTCAAATCAAGCAGCGCATCGTCCTTGAGCATGGCGATCAATTCGGGAACGGTGAACGTATGCCCTGGATCGGACTTGAAAGTAACCGAGGCAACCAGGGCCATAGCTTGGGCAGGGTGCGATTTGATGAGCTGGGTGGCCTTGTTCCAGGCCTTGAGCATGCGCACCACATCCTCGGGGCGGGAATCCAAAAAAGACCGTTTCATGGCCCAAATGGACCACGAAAGCCCCTTGATCTGATCTGCGGTGAAAAGGGTGGTCGCCGCATAACGATCTCGAACTTGCCCCAAAATAGGCTCCCAAGCCATCGCGGCATCCAGGTTTAAGGCTCCGAAGGAGTCGACCAGGGTATCGGTGTCGATATCAACCACCGTGATGTCCTCTTTGGAAAGCCCTGCGGATTTCAAAAGCACATTCAAATAAAAATCAAGGTAGGAATCGTGCTCGACTCCAACCCGCTTCCCCACTAAGTCCAAAAGGGTATGGTTTTCGGGTTTCGCGACAATGCCCTCGGCCGACACGGAGGAATCCGAAACCATGACGCCGATCAGGTGGGCCTCGGGTTTCAGGTTCTGATGCATGAGATCGAAGGGGGTCATCAGTCCCGCATCCACGCGGTTGCCGAGGCTCAAATCATCCAAGGATTGAAGGTAGTCCGCGGAAATATCGACCAATTCGACGGGCAAGCCCTCCTCTTTGAAATAACCCATTTTGTCAGCCACAATGACCCAAAAATTACCAGGCCAAATATCGATGCTCAGTCTCAGCGGGGGTCGTGGAGGAAGCGCCACATTCGGAATTTTAAAACGATTCCAAAGGGCGAAACCCAGCGTCAGGAGCAACGCCGATGCCGCCAAAACGAGTGCCCAGCCTAGAAACACATGCCGATGGGAATGATGGGCTGAGGTCATGGAGTTAAAAAATGGCTAGTTGGAAAAAATAAAATTTCAAATTTCAAACTTATCACTTGTCACTTTTGTCACTTGTCACTATTAAGCATTTGGGCATCCGAAGACGGAGTTTCGCCCAATCGCTTCTTGAGCTCGCTGATCTCGCGTTCCAACTGGAGCATTTTTTTGTATCGTTTGATGTTGACCCGGCCCATGAATTCCATCTGGCCCACCTTTTTCTGCAATTCCTCCTGATTGGTTTTCTGCTGGGTGATATCGGTGGAGGAATAAAGGATATTTTTGACCTTTCCCTCATGAAGGATCGGAACCAACGTGCTGAAGCAATATCCCCCCTGGGCATGCGTATGGGTATGGTGAATGACAAAAGAACTTTTTTCCCCCTTCATGGCTTTCGCCATCCCCTGCCTCACCTTGTCATGGTCTTCCTTTTCAATGGATTCCATATAATTCCAATTTTTGATTTCCTCATCGCTCATGCCGATCAGTCCATGCTCCTCCTTGCCATGAAGATTGATGGAAACAAGTTTGCCTTTGGCATCGAACAACTTGATGCACGCGGGCAGGGATTCAACCAAGGTCCGGTAGCGGTTTTCGCTTTCAAAAAGGGCGAACTCGCTCTGTTTCTGTTGCGTGATATCGGTGTGAATGGCCAAAAATCCGACGATCTTGTTTTTTTCATCAAGAATGGGGTTCGCCGCGGCCGCCACCTGGATCAAGCGTCCATCCTTGGTTTTGTTCGTGATCTCGGAATGGATGGAATTCCCGGAAAGCAGGACCTTCCAAAAATTCCGGTAGAAACTCAAGGGGTGCAGCCCCGATTTCAGGATGCGGGGCGTGCGACCCAAAGCCTCGCCTTCGGAATACCCGTACATTTTTGTGAAGGTCGGATTGATGTAGGTGATTTCCCCTTCCCGATCGGTCATATAGATGGCTTGGGAGGAGCGCTCGATGCCCATTTTGTATTTCAGCAATTCCAATCGCGCCTTTTTTTGCTCCGTGATATCGACAATGATGGAGCGGGTCTGGGTGAATTGATGCCGATGTTTTCCAACCTTGTCGTAAAGGGCGATGGAATGGACTTCCACATCCAGGGGTTCGCCATTCTTTTTGATCATCTGGCTTTCGGAAATCGTGAGGGAACCCTCCTTTTTCAGCTTGTCGAACCCCGCCTCGATTTTCTTGAGCAAATGCGGGCTGTACACCTTCGACATGGGTTTGCCGATCAGTTCATTGGGCCGATAGCCCAACAACTCGCACTCCCGCTTGTTCACAAAGGTTATTTTCCCTTTGGCGTCCACGGAGTGGATCATTTCGGGGGAATTTTCGACGATATCGCGGTATTTCTCCTCGCTGAGCTTCAACGCCGCCTCGGCGCGGGTCCGCTCGGTGATATCAAGGCTGATGGAGCGGGTTCGGACAAAATGGCCATGCACCCGTTCCTGGCTATCGTAAAGGGCGATGGAATGCATCTCCACATCGATATGCGTCCCGTTCTTGGCCACGAACTGGGTGTGCGCGATATTCAAAACGCCTCGTTTTTTGAGTTGCTCCAATCCTTTTTTGATCTCTTTGACCAGCGCAGGGGAATAAATTTTTTCCATGGGCTGTCCAATCAGCTCCTCGCGCTTGTAGCCCAGCAATTCGCATTCCTTGCGATTCACGAAAAATAGGATGCCGTTGGCATCCACGGAATGAATCATCTCGGGAGAATTTTCGACGATGTCGCGGTACTGCGCCTCGCTTTGGGCAAGGGCGGATTGGGTCTTTTTCTGCTCCGTGATGTCGTGGATCACGCCCACCAGGAATTTCCGTTTGGAGACCTTGTCGGTGAAAACGGTTTTCGTGGTGACAAGAGTGTGGATTTTTCCGTCAGCGGAAGTGAGCTCTTCCTCGTTGATAACCGGCTTGTTGCTTTTGAAAACCTGGTCGTCCTTTTGATAAAAAACATCGGCCTGTTTCTTGGGGAAGAAGTCGTAGTCGGACTTGAACATCAGCTCCTCCCTGGAATGGCCCACAAACTCGCAAAACTTGAAGTTCATGTCGATCCATCGGTGTTGCTCGTCTTTCACAAAAATAGGGTCGTCGATCGCATTGATGATCTTGTCCAAAAAATGGCGGGACTCCCTCAGTTCATCCTCCGCTTTCCGGCGATCGGTGATATCGCGATTGATGCCCATTATTCCGATAGGTTGCCCTTTTTCATTTCTCAAAAAACGCATATTGGTCTCGATCCAAAACGTGCTCCCGTCCTTGCGCGCCGCCTCAAGGCTAAGCATGCGGGTGCGGGCGGGATCCGAACCGGGCTTGGATTCCAAAACAAATTCCTCGATCAGGGTTTGAATGGCCAAATGATAGGATTCAGGGGTAAGGGTTTCCCACAAATCCTTTCGCATGAATTCCTCCGAAGTCCATCCACGGGACTTTTTGACCGAGGGGCTGACATAGGTGAAGTGGAATCGGATCAGCTTGCGAAGCTTCTGGATATCCAGTTTCTTGGCGCGCGCCAAAGGGGGAAGGCCGGGCTTGAACAAAACCTGACCCGTCCAAATCACATCCGAGGTGTTCGTGGCGATCAGGCGGTAGCGCTCTTCGCTTTGCTGAAGCATTTCCTCGACTTTTTTACGCTGAATGCGGTTGCGCAAACTCAGGATTCCAAAAGCCAAATCATTGGATAACTCCTCAAGCAGTCGAACACCGTCCGGGGTGAAGGCTTTGGGCTCCGCGGAATAAATATTCAGCGCGCCAAAGGGCTTCCCATTTTCCCCCATCAGTGGAAGGGCAATGCTGGATCGGTATCCATGTTTGCGCGCCTGGTCGCGCCAAGGGCGGGATTTTGGATCGGTTTCAAAATCCTGGTTGATGATCGGCTTTCCGGTTCGGATTGCGGTTCCCGTGGGCCCACGGCCAAGGCGAGTGTTGTCCCACGTGATTTTGATTTTTTCCAGATAATCGGTTTTGAGTCCGCTACGGGCCATGACCGACACCGTTTTCACAGCATCGTTCAACGCAAAACCCACCCACGCCATGCGATAGCCCGCCTTTTCGCACACAATCCGGCAAATACTATTGAGCAGGCTTTGCTCGTCCTCCGCGCGAACGAGGGCTTGGTTGCAGTCGCTGATCGCCTGCAATTGAAAATTGAGCCGATGGAGCGCTATTTCAGCGATTTTGCGCTGGGTGATGTCTTGGGCGGTTCCACGCAAACCGATGATTTTCCGATGCGCGTCGCGCTTGACCTCGCCACGAGCGGTGACCCATGTTCGTGTGCCATCGGTACGCACGTGCTCAAGATCGACAGCATAGGGTTCGCCCGTTTTCATGGTGTGTTTCACCGCCGCATCCAATCGTGCGGCGCTCTCGGGCGTATAGGCCTTCAAATGATCCTTGTATCCAGGGGGTTTTTGCCCCAGTTTGAAGCCATAGATCCGGTAGTACTGATCCGACCAGACAATCGTGTCGGTTCTGGCGTCCCAGTCAAAATTGCCGATGCGCCCGATGCGCTGCGCCTCCCTCAACTCAGCATCGTTCTTGCGAATGGTCTCCTCAGCCGACTTGCGGGCGGTGATGTCATGGGCAACCGAAAGAGTGCAAAGTTCGTCCTGGAGTTTGATGGTTCGGGCGGAATCGAGAACCGTGACAAGGGAGCCATTTTTATGTCGAAGCGTTGTTTCAAAATCGGTGATTTTGCCGAATTTTTTCAGGCGGGAGACGAAAAATGCGCGATCCGCCGGATCAGCCCAGATGGAAAGTTCGGCGGTGGTCTTGCCAATGGATTCGGCACGCGTATAGCCCAGCATGCGGGAATAGCCCTTGTTGACTTCCAAAATTTTGCCATCGGAAATGCGAGTGATGGCGATCAGATTCGGCGACGCGTGAAAAGCGGCAAAAAACCGCTCTTCCGATTCGCGCAATTTCCGATCGGCGCGACCTCTCTCGGTGGTGTCGCGCACAATGGCCAAAATCGCACGTTTGCCATGCCAGTCGGCAACGGAGGCATGAACTTCCACAGGGATCACGGTGCCGTCCTTGCGGATATGGGCGGACTCCACGGTGAAAATTTTCAATTGATTGACCTTGGCCAGACGTAATTTGAGCGCCTTGGCGTGTTTCGGGGTCAAAATCCGGGAAAGCGGGATTTTCATCATCGCTTCCCGGGTATAACCATGCATCGCGCATGCCGCATCATTCAAATAGAGAAAATGCCCCGCATCATCATGGACCATGATGGAATCAGGCTCGGAATCAAGCAACGCCGATTTGAGGCGAATATCCTCATCGGCGTGCCGGCTATCCGTAATATCGATCCCCGAGCTAAGGGTGTAGCAAACATCTCCCTTCGAATTTTTAAGGTAAGTGTTATTCCAACGGATCAGCCTTTTTTTTCCGCTTTTCGTGAGAATGTGGTTTTCGAAATTCATAAAGGGGTCAACCTGCCCCTTCAATATTCCACGCCAGGCCCTCTCAGCTTTTTTCCGTTCGTTGGGTGGCAAAAAATGATCAAACCAATTCTTGTGGACGATTTCATTCATGGAATAACCCAGGACCTCGCACCCCTTAGTATTGATCATCGCAACCTTTTGATGGGCATCGAGCACCACCATCATGACGTTGGCCAAATCAAAAAAAGTCCGGTAATTCATCGGAACATCAAGGGCGCATGGCTCGTCGCCTTTTTTGTGGGTCATATTTTTTTATTACGGCTCGGGGGACAGCCTTTCTCCGGTTTTCAAATAAAGAATCATTTCGCGCATGCGAAATGCAAAATCTGAAATATAAAATGTTTTACTGTTCCTTTCCGCCCACCTGCGCCAGGATCTCGCGGGCTCGGTCTTTGATGTGCTTGGCGATAGGTTGGGTAGCGTTGTTCGCCTCCCACGCCTCATTCGCCTTCACAATGGCCTTGTTCGCCCATTCCGTGGCCGCGGGAAAATCCTTCTTGATGCCATACACAAAGGAATCCACGAGCCAATCATAGGCTCGGGCCAGCTTGGCGGCACCCACCACCACATTGTTCTCGGGCATGTTCTTGAAGGCTTGCTGGGTCAGGTCCACGGCGAGTTCGGAGGCGCGTTTGGCGTTGGCCACCTTGTTGGCCGCGATGTAGACCTCGATCTGGGCCAGTTCCGCCTCTGAACGATGCAACAGGAACTGGGTGTCGGGCGCGTTTTTGATCAAAAGAAGCAAATAAAGCATGTCGGTGACTTGGCTGCGGGTCAGGAGCTTGTTGGGCTCCACGTTGCCGGCTGCGTTCTTGCTGATGATGCCGGTTTTGATGGCGTAATTCACATAGGGGGCGAACCAGGCGTCTTTCGGAACATCGGTGGCCAGGGACTCATTGACGGGCAAAGCCTCGCTCTTGATTCCGCTCGCCATCAGAAGCATTTTCAGGAATTCGGCCTTGTTCACCTGTCGTGCGGGGGTGAAAGTGCCATCCTTGTCATTGCCCTTCACAATCCCCATGGTCTTGGCCTGCAAAACGTATTTGGCGAACCAAACGTCCTTCGCGACATCGGGGAAAACCGCCTCCGTGACCTGCTCGGGAACTGTGACCTTCGCCCCTTGAAGGATCACCTTGAGCACTTCCGCGCGATTGATGGGGTTCTCGGGTTTGAAATTGCCATCGGCATACCCGCTGAGCACTCCGATTTCACTGAGGTAGGTGATGGGGACAT
>JACRIF010000067.1 GCA_016220125.1 Candidatus Peregrinibacteria bacterium | reverse complement strand
CGCCGCAGCCGGCCAAGGCCGTGACAAATTTGGAAACGGAAGACGGCTGCAATACCCATCCGGCCTACGCTCTCGGACAGAAACTCAAGACCGGCGGCAATAACCAGCTGCTGCCTTGCTGTTTCGAGACTAAAAACGAAAACGGCCAGATCGGTTCGTTTGCCGGGCTCGTCAACCTGAAATTGTTACAACTGTCAGAAATGCTCGGAACCGCCTTGCTGGCTTATGACGGCAACGCATCTTCATATTTCTTTTCCGTGCCGGCGCCGCCGCCCGAGCTATCGCTTCTCTCATCAATCATCATCCGAGTATAATTTAGATCACCCGCGACTAGGGAATGCTTTTTATCTACTAAGGAGCCATCCCTTGATTTTTATTTAATGGAACTCTTACGGAGCTCCATGATTACAAGGGGTAAAATCTAAATATGACTCATAAAATCAATAAACTGACTCTGCCGATCAAAGGTATGCACTGCCGTTCCTGCGAGATGCTGATCGAGGATGAGTTAAAAGACATTCCAAACGTCAAAAGCGTTCAGGTCAGCCTGAAGGACAAGCAGGCCGAGATTATTACCAACCATGCGGTGGACCCCGAGTTGTTCCGGGCTGCGGTCGAAAAGGCGGGCTACACCGTGGGCATCGACGACAAGCAAAATTGGTTCTCGAAGGACCCCTACGAGTATATGGATCTTGGAATCGCCCTGATCGTTTTGCTGGCCATCTATTTCTTCGCGAAAGCGATGGGGCTGACGAGCATCAATATCGGATCATCCGGAGGCGCCCCCCGAAGCCTGCCTGTGGTTTTTGTGGTCGGCCTCACCGCCGGCGTCTCCACCTGCATGGCGTTGGTGGGCGGGTTGGTGCTGGGCATCGCCGCGCGCCATGCCGAAAAGCACCCCGAGGCCACCCCGTTCCAGAATTTCAGGCCGCATATCTATTTCAATATCGGACGCATTCTTTCCTATTTTGTGTTGGGAGGGCTGATCGGCTTGATTGGCAAAGCGCTTGAGCTTTCCAGTTTGGCCTTGGGAATCATGACCCTTGGCGTGGGCGTGGTGATGTTGGTTCTCGGACTCCAGTTGACCCAAATTTCGCCACGCATTTCGGCCATCAGCCTGACCATCCCCTCCGGCATTTCGAAATTCTTCGGCATTCGCAAGCACCACGACAAGGAATACAGCCACGCGAATTCCATGCTCGTGGGCGGACTCACCTTTTTTCTTCCGTGCGGTTTTACCCAGGCCATGCAGCTGTACGCCATGAGCACGGGCAGTTTCCTTTCCGGCGCCTTGATCATGTCGGTGTTCGCCTTGGGCACGGCCCCGGGGCTTCTGGGAATCGGCGGGCTGACGGCCTCCATTCGCGGATCCTTCGCCCAATCCTTCTTCAAATTCTCGGGCCTTGTTGTGATCTTTCTTTCCCTTTTCAATATTACCAATGGCTATCGGCTGACTGGCTGGGATTTTCTCACGCTTCCCCCTTCAACACCGATTGTCGCCGCCCAGGACCCGAATGTCGTTCTCGAAAATGGAGTGCAGGTCGTTCGAATGGCTCAAACCGCCTACGGCTACAAGCCCAATACGTTCACGATCAAAAAGGGGATTCCGGTGAAATGGATTGTGGATGGCCAGGATTCCTATTCCTGCTCTTCAAGCCTTGTCGTGCCCAAGATCGGCGTTCGCAAAAATCTATCGGCCGGAGAGAATGTGATCGAATTCACCCCCCAAGAGGTTGGCCCCTTGAAGTTCACCTGTTCCATGGGCATGTACCCGGGCACTTTCAATGTCGTGGATGACTCTTCGCCCACCGCTCCCCAGGCTGCGGCTCCCGTTGCTCAACCAGTCCAGGTCGCCGCCGCAGGCGGTTCCTGCGGAGGTTCCGGGGGCGGATGCGGAGGATGCGGTGGTGGCTTCAGGCCGAAGGCACCGGTTGTCGGCACCACGGAAAATGTGGCCCCCGAGGTTCAAGTGATTCGCACCGCCTATCTCTCCTCCCAAGAAGACATCGTTCCGAACAACTTCACCGTGCAGGTGGGCAAACCTGTGCGATTTGAAGTGGAGGTAAAGGAAAACGGATCGGGTTGCATGAGCACCGTGATGGTGCCGGGCCTGGCCGACACGCCCCAGTTCCTGTCGGAGGGAAAGACGTTGGTTTTCGAGTTCACCCCCACGGAAAAGGGGAGTTTCGACATCACCTGCGCCATGGGGGTACCGCGCGGAACCATCCGGGTCACCTAACCCCTATTTTTTTTATTCGTTTTTATACCTATACCTTAGGTATAGGTCTACGGTTAACCCATTTCCTATGCAAACTTCACATTTCAATCTCATCGGTCTGACGTGCGACGCCTGCGTCCGATTGATCCAAAAACGGTTGGGCAAAATCGAAGGTGTCCAGAGCGTTGCCGTTGATTCAACCGGCGCCACCACCCTTTCGGCTCCCCGTGAAATTTCGAATGAAGAGGTCAAAACCGCGCTTGCGGGAACGGCTTATGCGATTTCGAATAGGTGACCGAATAGTTGACCGAATGGGTGTTGCCCAATAGGCATATATTCATAATTACTAATTTTCAAAAAATGACCAAAGAATACGAGATCAAAATCGAGGGGATGCATTGCGAATCCTGCGAGAAGCTTGTTCAGGAGGAATTTTCTGAGCTTAAGGGCATCCGCACATCCGCTGTGGACGCCAAAAAGGGGATTGCCCATGTGGTTGCGGAGGATCCCGTTGATGGCAAGGCCCTCCTGGATGCGATCAAGCGCGCGGGCTACAAGGCGACGATCGCCAAGGAGCGCACCTTGGAAGAGAAGGCATCCGCGATCAAAGTCGGCAAAAAGACCGCCTCCCCGGGCCAGCCTTTGAAAATCCGCATGCAATCGATTGTCGAGGCCGAAGGCCGGGTGATGGAGGGTGATGGCGGGAAGCCCTATTTTGACGGAAAGATTACCAATGACAAGAGCGCCGAATTCACCATTCCCGGCGAGCAGGAGGCTCCGCAGGGCCTCATCGACCATCTGGTTCGGTCCATCGACTTCTCGAACCTGTTTCACCTTTTGGGTGGACAGGGGGCTAAGTCCGCTTCGACTGTCGCGGGAACCATGCCTTTGACCCAAGCGGGACAGGTGGTTCTTTCGAAGCCAGACGTCAAAAGCCAGAACCGGAAATTGGCCCTTTCCCTGGTGGGCATGCATTGCGCCTCGTGCGCCACGATCATCGAGAAATCGATCAAGAAACTCCCCGGCATCAAGCAGGCGAATGTGAATTTCGCGGCCGAGAAGGCATCGGTGGTGTTTGATGAGAGCCTCTCCTCGACCCAGGATTTGATCGGCGCGGTCAAAAAAGCCGGCTACAAGGCCGAGATGATCGACGACAAGGACGCCTCGTTCGAGCGCAACAAGCGCGAGAAGGCGATTTCCGAGTTGTTCCACAAGTTCCTGATGAGCGCCGTCCTGAGCTTGCCGATGCTCTATTTCATGTTCCTGGATTTCTTCAAGTGGTTGCCGGGGGGAAATTTCCTGCCTCCTTTCGTCGGCATTGTTTCCTTGGCGCTGGCCACCCCGGTCCAGTTTTGGATGGGGGCCGGTTTTTACCGAGGCATGTGGTCCAGCCTGAAGATGAAGACGTTCAATATGGACAGCCTCATAGCCATTGGCACTTCCACGGCCTATTTCTACAGTTTGGCCAATTTTTTGATTTACACTTTCACAAACAATTCCCTTATCGGATTGGGTGGAGGGAGAATCCCGGAACTTTATTTCGAGACGGCCGCGTTTTTGATCACCTTCGTCATTCTCGGAAAGTGGCTCGAGGCCAAAGCGAAGGGCCGAACCTCGGACGCCATTCGGAAATTGATGAATCTGCAGGCCAAGACCGCGCGCGTGGTCCGCAATGGCACAACCCACGACATTCCGGTCGAGGAGGTGGTGGCCAGGGATGTGATTTTGGTGCGGCCCGGCGAAAAGGTTCCCGTGGATGGCAGAATCACCCAAGGCCATTCCTCGGTTGACGAATCCATGATCACGGGCGAAAGCATCCCCGTGGAGAAAAATGAGGGGGACAAGGTGATCGGCGCGACGTTGAATAAAACCGGCAGTTTCGAGTTTGTCGCCGAGAAGGTCGGCTCCGAAACGGTGCTTGCCCAAATCATTCGCCTGATCGAAGAGGCGCAAGGCTCCAAGGCGCCCATCCAGGCCTTCGCGGACCGCATCTCCGCTTGGTTTGTCCCTGCGGTGATCGGCATCTCCATCGCCACCTTCCTGATTTGGTATTTCGTGTTCGGCGCCACGCTTTCGTTTTCGCTCATGGCTTTCACGGCTGTGATCGTGATCGCTTGTCCGTGCGCCCTGGGGCTGGCCACGCCGACCGCCATCATGGTTGGCACGGGCAAGGGGGCCGAGCATGGCATCTTGATCAAAGGCGGCGAACCGTTGGAGGCCGCCAACCGGATCAACACCGTGGTGTTCGACAAGACCGGCACCCTGACCCATGGCAAGCCTGTGGTGACCGATGTCGTGTCCATCGCCAGCCTGGACGAGGATGAGCTGCTGCAACTTTCGGCCAGTCTTGAGAAGTCGTCGGAACATCCGTTGGCCGAGGCCATTTACCAGCACGCCATCGAGGAAGGCATTGAGCTGCTTCCAGTGGAGGGATTCAAGGCCGTGCCCGGACATGGGGTTGAGGGAAATTTGGGTGGCACCCACTATTATTTCGGCAATCGCCGAATGATGGTTGAAGTCGCCAATCTCCCCATCGACAAAATCGACCGCAAGCTGAAGCGCCTGGAGGATCAGGGGAAAACCGCCATGATCCTGGCCAATGCAACGGAAATCCTGGGCGTGGTCGCCGTGGCCGACACAGTGAAGGAAACCAGCAAGGAGGCGATCGCCAAGCTTCTGAAAATGGGGCTCACCCTTTATATGATTACAGGCGACAACGAACGCACGGCCAATGCCATCGCCAAGGAAGTCGGCATCGCCAACGTGCTGGCCGAGGTCCTTCCCGAGGATAAGGCGGGGACCGTGAAGAAATTGCAGGAAAGCGATCACAAGGTGGTGGCCATGGTGGGCGACGGCATCAACGACGCCCCCGCCTTGGCGCAAGCCGATGTGGGCATTGCCATGGGGTCGGGAACCGATGTGGCCATGGAAGCCGGAGGGATCGTTTTGATCAAAAATGATTTGCGCGATGTGGTCACAGCCCTTGAGCTGTCGCGCCAGACGCTTTCGAAGATCAAGCAGAACATGTTTTTCGCCCTGTTCTACAACGTGATCGGCATTCCGATCGCGGCCCGTGTTTTTTCCTCGTTCGGATTGATCCTCAAGCCCGAGTTGGCCGGCTTGGCCATGGCGTTCAGCTCCATTTCCGTGGTCGCCAACTCGCTGTTGCTTCGCAATTTCAAGCCGCGCCGACGCAATCTCATTTCATCTGTTGCACCATTCCTTATGATCGCCGCATTCACCCTGCTCTTTGTGCAGTTCGCCCGCATCAGCTCCGGCGATATGGGGGCTGGGTCGAACTCAGCCTCGACCCGTGGCGAATCGGGACAAGCGGTTGAGATTCAGCCTGTCTCCAAAATGGCCTTTGAGGACGGAGACCCCGAACTTCTGGTGGCGGAGGCGGGGTCGCTTGGCCTGCGCGACAACGAGCTGGCCCTTGGAGCCAATGAGATCTCCATGATGAAGGAGGAGGCGCTTTTCAGCGCGGTGGGGGATTCACTTCCGAATTTCTTTGGCATCCCCTCCATCAAGGTTGT
>JACRIF010000066.1 GCA_016220125.1 Candidatus Peregrinibacteria bacterium | reverse complement strand
TGTACCGACCGGAGCCTTCTTTCCAGCCTTAGCAGCGATATCCTGATAAGCAGTGTCTGTCGGGAATTCCGTATCGGGGGCGGCAGCTGAGACCGCACCGCCGGTCACCGTCAAATTGGCGGGATCAATCGTCCAGTTTGCCATCTGCCACGTTTCCACATCGGTCGCCAAAACGTAGGCGGCATTCGAAAGGCCACCCTTATTCAAAGGCTTGTAGAAATAATTGCCGACGCAGGTGAAAGTGGTGGATTTGACGTTGGCAGGGGCCGGAATCTGCTCTCCCTTGAGATAGATCTTGAGGTCGGTGGCGACCTTCGTCAAAGTTCCATCATTGCTGATGATACAACCCGGTGCCCCTTCCGTAGCATCGGCATAAGCGGGATATTGGCCGTTATCGTTATAAAAAACTTCCAAAGCCTGAGCAAGATTGGAAAGATCCGCAATCTTGGCTGTGTCGCGGGCGCGACCCTGGGCGCCGGTCAGACGGGGCAGAATGGTGCCCATCAAAATACCGAGGATGACGATGACGATCATCAACTCAATAAGGGTAAAACCGCGCTGGAGAACATTTTTCTTCATTGTGTTTTTATTTTAAAATATAAATTATACTATAATCATACCAGACTTCCCTGTGGGCATGCAAGGGGTTTTTACAGCGTCTGAGCCATTGGACGGACTAACCTCCCCCGCCGCCGGCATTCGCAAGATCGGAGGATTGGAGAATCGGGAGCATGACCGCGATCACCAGAAAACCGACCATGCTGCCCAGCACCACGATGATGATCGGCTCCATGAGGCGCGACAGGTTCTTGACCATGTCGTCCAATTCCTCCTCGTAGAAATCCGCGAGCTTGCCCGTGATCTGGTCGACCTGGGCGGTCTGCTCGGCGACGTTGATCATACCCACGACCATCGATGGGAAATGCTTGAGGTCATCCTTCATGTTCTCACCCATGGTGATACCCCGTTTCACATCCTCGGCGATCAATTTGACGCGCTTTTCGTAAATCGGGTTGCCCACGCTCCCCGCCGTGATGTAGAGCGCCTTCACGATGGAAACGCCGCTGTTCGTGAGGGTTCCCAAACTTCGGCAGAAACGGGCGATCGCGGTCTTGCGGATCAAGTTGCCGAACACGGGGATGCGCAGGGTTATCTCGGCCCAGATCAAACGGCCGGACTTGGTCCTTTTCCATCGCATGAACACCAAAAACACGAAGACGATGATTCCGAGCACCAGCAACGAATTGGGGACCGGGCCGGTCTTGGCGACCAAAAAATCGCTGGCATCGATAAGGACTTGGGTCATGGCAGGCAGTTTCCCGCCCAAACTGGAGAACACATCCTTGATCTTGGGCATGACCAAAGTCATGATGGCGTACATGGCCAGGAACACGATGATCAAAATCGTGACGGGATAAATCATGGCGCCTTTGATCTTCTTGACCAATTGCGATGATTTTTCCGTCTCGGTCGCGATCTGGAGCATGGTCTGGTTCAAACGGCCGGTCGCCTCGCCCGACTCGACCATGCCAATCTGGGATTCGGAGAAAAATTCGGTGTAGAAGCCCAAGGCCTCGGAGAAACTGGAGCCCCCCTCGATCCGAAGCATGATGTTGTGGATGACCTGCCTGAAATGCAGGTTCTCGGTCTGCTCCTCCATGATCCGTAGCGCCTTGGTGATTGAGATGCCGGCGTTGACCATGGTCGCCATCAAGCGGAAAAAACTGACCTTGTCGTCATCCTTGATGGGCGTAAAACGCGCCAAATAGCCGTTCAGCCGGTCCATGGCGCTTTCCGCCTTTCGGGGCTTGGCTTGCTCCGTCTCCGTCGCCCTGGCCTTGGCCAGTTCTTCAGCCCCCATGGCGGCGCCGATATGTAGTGTGGTAGGAGACATAATGCTTAGTTATGAGTGAGGAGTTATGAGTTCAGAGTTTTCACACAACTCAGAACCCGGAACTTCCAACTCTTAATTTTTAATTCTTAACTCTTAACTTTTTTAAGCAACAATTCGATACACTTCCTCGATCGGGATTTCGCCCCGGAGCGCCTTGATGAAACCATCCTGCTTCAGCGTGACCATGCCGCTTTTCTTGGCCTGGTCCATCAGGAGCGTGTCGGGCGCGTTTTTGAGCAACAGCGCACCCACCTCGCGGTCCATTTCCAGAATCTCGAACACGCCCAAGCGGCCACGGCTTCCCGTATGACCGCACAGGTCGCACCCCTTGCCCTTGGACAACTGGATGTTTTCAAGCAATTTCGGATCCAAATGCTTCTCGCTGACCCCTTCCAGCTCCTTGCGTATTTCAGCTTGAATGGAAGGCTCCGGAGTAAACTTCTCCGCGCAATTGGAGCAGACCTTTCGGACCAAGCGCTGGGCGATGATGCCGCGAATGGCCGACGCGATCATGAAGCCGGGCACGCCCATATCCGTGATACGGGTCAGGGTGCCGACGGCGCTGTTGGTGTGGATGGTGGAAAGCACCAAATGGCCCGTGAGAGCGGCGCGGATGGCGATATCGATGGTCTCCTGGTCACGGATCTCTCCCACCATGATGATGTTGGGGTCCTGACGGAGAGCGGTGCGAAGACCCGTGGCAAAGTCGTATTTGATCTCGGGCTTCATCTGGCTCTGGTTCAGGCCGTCCATCTGGTACTCGACCGGATCCTCGAAGGTCATGATATTGACCCCCACCTGGTTCAAACGGCGGAGCACGGAGTACAAGGTGTTGGTTTTTCCCGAACCGGTCGGTCCGGTGACCAGCACGACTCCGTTCGGCAACTTGAGGAAGCGTTCCATTTTGGAAAGGTTCTCGCCTTGGATGCCCAATTCGGTCAGTTCCGGGATTTTCTTGGACTTGTCCTGGATACGCATAACGATCTTCTCGCCGTTGACTGTGGGCAGGGTCGAGACGCGGAGGTCGAGCGATTTGCCATCCTCGGTCACGATTTGCAAACGGCCATCCTGGGGAACGCGCTGCTCGTCGATCTTGAGGCCGGACATGATTTTGACGCGCGACACCACGGCGGGGTGGATGTTGAGCGGGTATTCGATCATCAAGCGAAGCACGCCATCCACGCGGAAACGGACCCGGACGAATTTCTCCTGAGGTTCGATGTGGATATCGGACGTGAGGATATTGGTCGCGTAGGTGATCATGTGCAACACGATCTGGGGGATGTTGCCCGCAATCACGGAATTCTGCAACGAGCTCATCAGCTCGGTCGGGTTCATCTTGGACTCCGACTTGACCTGCACCGGCGGGTTCACCATGGGCGCCGGAGCCGCATTGGGAAGCGCGGACGCCGCCTTCGGCGTCGCTCCAACCCCCGTAGCAACGGGTGAGGCAGGAAGGGGTTTCGGTGATGTTTCAACTTGGATCAGGGCCATTGTCTCAAATAGAGTTCAGATTGATAACCGATGGGTTACAAATGGATGGCTTTTGGATTAGCGGGAGTAGGCGTTCATCTGAACGTTGAAATCCACGCCCAAATCCTTGCCCTCGGCGTCCAGCCCCAAATACCGAAGCGAAATGTTTGAAATATCCATCAGGCGGATGTGGTCGGGGCTCTTGGGATCGACATTGCCGGAGCGTTTCACCAATTCCAGGAAGCGGTCGAAATTGGCTCGGCTGGTGCGGATCGAGGTTTGAAATGGAAGAATGGTGTAGCCCGACCCCTTGGTTTCGCTTTGGAAAGTGATGGAGTTGAACTCAAAAGGAGGGAACGAGGTGTTCAGGTTGGTCGCAAAATTCTCCATCAGGCGAATCACCCCCAGTTTGCCGGTCTCCTCGGGGAAAACACTGTTGATCACGCGTTGCTCCTCTTTGAATTGCTCATCGTAGGCGGATTTGTGCAGATCCCTCTTTTTCTGAAGGTCGTCCAAATTGGCCTTGTATTGCTCGATCGCGGTTTGGGCGGTTTGGAGCTTGTTGCCAAAATCCAGGTACTCCCTCATTTGGGGATACAGGAACATGACGGAGTACACCGCCAACAACACCGCCGCCACGCCCAATTTCAGGCCGGCGATCCGGGTGTTGCGCTTTTTCAGGGCGGCCGTCGCCTCCTGCTTCGCCTTGAGGGGCAAAGAGAAAATATTGGTTTTGGATGCGACAGGGGCGAGCGAGGGATTGGTTGCGAGTGCCATAGGGTTGGATTAGCGGATAAAGGGGCCGACGCCCCCATTCCTTATTTTTTCTTGGATTGCTCCTTTGTATATAGGGCCAGGGAAAATTGCGACTGGTAGCGACCGGTCGCCGCGTTGAAGTTCTTGGTGAAGGACTTGAACTCCTGAACCCCGTAAAAATAGGGTTTCCGCTCATCCTTCGGATTCTCCGGATCCTTCGGGTAATTGCGGAACGCCTCCTCGATTTCGGCCAGCTTCGTCAGGTTCTTCCCCAAGGGGTCGCTCAAGGTCGCGCTCACGGTCAATTGCCCGGTTTTGGCATTATAGGAATAATTGTTGTATTGGACGTACTGGGACAACGCATTTTTTTCGTAGACCGATTCGGTCACCTCGTTCAGCTTCCTGAGAAGATCTGTCCAATCCATGCGGTCCGCCACAATGGTGGCAATGGTCTTCCGATGGTCATCCTCGTAACCGCCCTGGTATTTCTTGATTTCGAGGTTCAGCTTCCGCTCCTCTTCCTTTTTGGCATCGAGCTCCACGGCCGCGTTGTGCAGCTGAACCGCATTGTTCACCACGTTGACCCTGGAAAGGACCTGATTTCCGGTGTCGAGGTTCTCCACATAAAGGAAGCCGGCGCTCACCAGGATGAAAGCGATGGAGAATTGGAGAAACGCGTTGGCGAACCCCACCATCCTTTCGCCCGTCCCCTCCTCCACCACCTTTTTAGGTTTGGATTCCGATTTCACAGGGGTGGTTTTCGCGACAATGGTCTCGAGAACGGAAGCGGTTTTCTTTTCGGGTTCCATTTCCTCCTTTTTGCCGAACAGGCTGGTGAAAATATTCCCCTTGTCCGTGGCGCCCGATTCGGGCTTCACCACGGTTTTCTGCTCCACCTTGAGTTGCGCTTGCGCAGGTTTGGGCACGGCGGGCACCACCGGCGACACCGCCATCGAAGGCACGAGCGGCTTAACGCTCGGCATGGCCACAGGGACCACGACAGGCTTCGGAGCAACAACCGAAACGGGAATCGGCTGCGAAATCTTTGCGACCTCGTGAACCATGGGGACTGGCGCAACAGGGACCGCGATCGGCTTAACCGGTGCGACCGGCATGGCGATCGGCGTGGGAACTTTTGCGGGCTCATGCGCCACAGGAATGGGGGCGGATATTGAGACCGGGGTTGCCACGGGTTTTGCGACGGGAGCCACCACAGGGACGGACACAACCGCGCTCTTCTTCTCCTCGACCGGCTTCATGGGCGCCACGACGGGCATCGGCACGGGTTTGGCCTGCGCTGAAACCACGGGCTTGGCCAATTCCTTGGGGGCGGCCACGGCCACAGCGGGCTTCGCCGCCTCCACTTTTGCTTCGACCTTAGAACCAAACAAACGGGAGAACAATCCCGGGGCCTTCTTGACCTCCTCGGGCTTTTTGGCCTGCGAGGCGACGGCAACCGGGGCACCCATCGGCTTGACGGGTGTCGCAACCACTGAGGCGGGCACCATTTTTGGCACCGCTTTTGGCTGCATGGGAACTGGAATCAATTTGGCCGGAGCCACCACAGTCGCCGTGGAAGTCACCTTTGCCGGCACGGGTTGGGACACCGTCGGTTTTTGAGCCACGGGAACCTCTTTTTTTCCTCCAAACAATCGAGCGAAGAAACCGGGTTTTTCCTCCAGCGCAGGCTTCGCGGCAGGCGCCACAGGGGAAACGGCCACGCCCTTTGCCTTGGCCGCCTTGGCCAATGCGCCCATGGCGACGCTGTTTTTCCGATCGATCGCCAAAATCTCATTCGCCTTTTTTTCCACCCCATTCCAATCCGGCTTGCTCACGAGGGCGGCCAATTCCGCCATCAACTTTCGCAATTTCTCCTTTGCCATTTCGACATCCAAGGATGCCCGTGCGTTCGCCAGAACCCCCTCCACCTTCATCGCCTTTTTGTTCTTGGGGTCCAATTTCTTGACCTCCTCGACCAACTGGGTCACCACGGCCAAATTCCCCACTTTGAACGCTTGGTCCAATTTCACCTCCAAGGCGGTGATTTTCCCCTCATTGGCTTTTTTGATCGCTGCGGCCTCCGCCTCTCCGGCCTTCTCCACAATCCGCTGGGCCAGACGATTCTGGGGATCCACTTTTTTCAACTCCTCCGCCTTTTTCCTCACGTCCTCAAATCGCCCCTCTTGAAAGGCCCCTTTCAGCTCGGCTTCGAGCTTCTTGATTTGATCGGGCAACGAGGCATTTGTTTTTGGGTTCACAGCGGCCATGAGATTGATTTTAGTGTTAATTTTTTTGTTGGTTCTCGAAAATTTATCTTAATATTATAGCAAATCTGGCTCGCAAAGTCAACGAACTAGAAGTCTCAAGCGAGAGTCTCAAGTCTCAAGGATAGTTGCCCCACTTGAGACTCTCGCTTGAGACTTGGGATCAGGAGTGGTAATTTTGTCTCATCCACCTAACCAGGAGATCCATGGAGCCAAAAGCGCTTTTCGCCAACATCGACCGGGACCTCCACTATCTTTGAGGACATCAAGGCCGAGCAAAAGCGCCAACAGGCGGTGGACGCCTCCAGCGTGGAGGGATTTTGGAATGACCGCGACAAGGCGGAACGGATCCTGAAAGAGCTCAAATACTGGAGCCATTTGATCGAAACCTGGGCGAAGATCGGCGAGAAACGCAAGGATCTCGAGGAATTCGGAAGCGTGGTGAACACCGAGGAGAAAGCGGAAGTGCAGGAATACGAAAAAGAGCTGGGGGCGCTTGAAGCCGACTACAAGAAGGCCCACTTGTCGCTGTTCCTGAACGGCCCCTACGACAAAAACGACGCGATTCTGGTGATTTCCGCGGGAACGGGCGGTGTCGAGGCCCAGGACTGGGCCGAAATGCTGCTCCGCATGTACCTGCGCTATTGCGAGAAAAAAGGGTTCTCCTTTTCCATCACCGAGAAACAAATCGGAGGCGAAGCGGGCATCAAGAAGGCGGTGCTGGAGGTGAAGGGCATGCTGGCCTACGGCTACCTCAAATCCGAGCACGGGGTGCACCGGTTGGTGCGCCTATCGCCCTTCAACGCCAAAAACCTGCGCCAGACCAGCTTCGCGTTGGTGGAGGTGCTGCCGGTATTGGCCGAGGACGAGGGCATCGTGATCGACGCGAAAGACCTGCGGGTCGACACTTTCCGCTCCAGCGGGCCCGGGGGCCAGAACGTGAACAAAACCGAATCCGCGGTGCGCTTCACCCACATCCCCACGGGCATCGTGGTGGCCTGTCAGACCGAACGTTCGCAAATCCAAAACCGCATCCAGGGCATGGCCATCCTCCGCGCCAAACTACTGCATCGGCTGATGGAGGAGAAAAAGGAGAAAGTGGAGGAGCTAAAAGGCGGGTACAAGGAAGCCGGATTCGGCAACCAGATCCGCTCCTACACGTTTCAGCCCTATACCCTCGTGAAAGACCATCGCACCGACGCCGAAACCAGCCAAGTGCACGAAGTGATGGATGGCGATCTGGATCTGTTCGTGGAGGCCTATCTGCTGGAAACGGCGAAACCGAAAGCGTAACGTATTTTGCATTTCAGATTTCCGATTTCGCATTCAATACTGATAAACTTGGAAAAGATGAAAAATTGAAAAATTTATTGCGCTCAGTTTTCAAGTTTTCAATCCGCTAATCAACAACCATGTCTCTCAAAATCGTCACCGGCACCGACAATCCGATCCTCCGCGCGGTCTCCAAACCGCTTGCGGCGATCACCAAAAAAACCATGAAGCTCGTCAAGGACATGGCGGAGGCCATGGAACTTGAAAAAGGGGTGGGAATCGCGGCGCCCCAGGTGGGCGAAAATGTGCGTATTTTCCTGGCCCTGCTCGACAACACGAAACTGGTGGCCATGATCAATCCTGAATTCCTCGGCCACAGCGACACGATGGCCAACGGAGAAGAGGGCTGTCTGAGCCTGCCCGGCGAATGGGGGCAAGTGCCCCGCTACACCGAGGTGACGATCCGGTTCATGGACCTGAAAGGGCGCGAAAACACCTTGAAGCTGAAGGACTTCAACGCGCGCATCGTCCAGCACGAAATGGACCACTTGGACGGAATCCTCTTTGTGGATCATGTGAAACCCCAGGCCCCCTTCCTGCACATGCCCCAATTCGAGGAGACGGAACG
>JACRIF010000064.1 GCA_016220125.1 Candidatus Peregrinibacteria bacterium | reverse complement strand
GCCGGAGGATCCGGCGATCGCGGGCCTCCGGCTCCAGTGGGAGCGGATCCCGGCGTTCGACGAGGCGGTGCGGAGGGCGCAGAGGGCGGGGTGTGGGAGCCCGTAGTCCCCGATGCGGTGGATCCCTCGCCCTCGTGCTACCTTTCCCCCGTGATCACCTACTCCAACGAACGCGGTCGGGTCGATGTCCACCCGGCCTGGACCACCCCCGAGATTAAGGCCACGATCGCCCGGATGTTGTCGGACTGGGAGCACAAGCTCCCCGCCGATCGCGACACGCCCATCGTGATCAAGCCGAACCTCAACAACGATCTGGTCGCCCTCACCGGCAACTGCGTGGACCTCCGCGTGCTGAGCGGCATCTGCGCCGGCCTGCGCGACCGAGGCTACCGCGACATCACGTTGTGCGACGGCTCCAACGTCGGCATCGCCCGCCGGGGCATCTCCACCTTCCGCCGGCTGCGGGTCGAGAAGCTCCAGGAGCTGTACGGCATCAAGATCGTCGACCTCAACCACGACGAGGGCCGCCAGATCGTCCTGCACCGCGACGCCCACCCGCAGATCGCGAAGACGGTGCTCGACGCCGGCTTCCTCATCAGCGTGCCGAAGATCAAGACCCACTGCGAGGCGCAGCTCTCCTGCGCGATGAAGAACTGGGTCGGCATCGCGCGCGGGCAGGACAAGCGCCACATGCACTACGATCTGGGCAGGAACATCTTCGCCATCAACGAAGTGGTCATGCCCGACCTCGTCATCGTCGACGGCATCGTCGGGATGGAGGGCAACGGCCCCGGCGACGGCGAGCCGTTCCGCTTCGGCCAGCTCATCATCTCCGACAACGCGTTCCTCAACGACTTCGTCGTCGCGCGCCTCATCGACCTGCCGTGGACCATGATCCCGTACCTCGTCCACGCGATGGAGGCGGGGCACATGACGCCCGCCCTCCAGCAGGACATCGAGCTGAACGTCCCGGTGATCCGCGCGATCAAACGCGCCCCCGAGCGGACGAAGCTCGCGGAGCTCGCCGAGGCCCGCAGCCTCGAGTGGCTCAAGCGCACGGTGCGCCCGATCGTGCAGAAGCCCGAGGTGACCGAGATCGCCTACAAGCTCAAGATCGTGCAGGACGTGTACTTCCTCGAAGACGACACGCTCAAGCTCGTCGGGCGCAAGGCCGGCTCCTGCGGCGAGTGCAACCGGTGCGAGGAGTTCTGCCCGACCGGGCTCACCCGCGAGGAGATCGGGGTGAAGACCGAGATGCCCGACTGTGTGCAGTGCCTGTACTGCTGGTGGGTGTGCCCGAAGGAGGCGCTCACGCTCGAGGGCAAGCCGGAGTTCATGCAGCGCCAGATCGACCGGTACAAGGCCAAAATCCATCACCTCGACCACAAGGTCGTTCGCATGAAGGAGGTGGAAATGCCCAAGGAGGAGGGTTTCGAAATCCCCAAGATTCTCAAGCGCAAGCGCTTCTCCAAATCCGAGCCCATGAGCGAGGAGGCCGCCATCGAGCGCATGGAGCTGGTCGGCCACGACTTCTTCCTCTTCAACAATGCCGACACCAAGCGTTTTGCCATCGTCTACAAGCGCAAGGACGGCTACTACGGAATCGTGGAGCCCAAGATGGAGAACGACTAATTCCCCTATTGAATTCGAATCGTGGCTAGAGTTGTGGCCGGAATGGTGGTTTCCACAATCCTGGTCGCAATCCTAGCCACTTTTTAATTTATGATTTCCCCGCTTCACCGCATCGTTCGCCTGCTAGTCTTGTTGTCGCCGTTCGCGTATCCGGCTTTTTTGCTTCGCTTCAAGGTGGCGGGTATTCCGTTCACCGCGTTGGAGGTTTTTATTTACCTGGTTTTTGGCCTTTGGCTGATCGAGGGTGTTCGCGACCATCGCAATGTGGTCTGGGACAAGCCCGTTCGTCGGATATGGTACGCGGCATTCGCATTGGTGGCGGGAGCTGCCATCGGGGTGGTTTTTTCGCCCATGATCCTCGTGCTCCAAGACGGGACCCTGCTGAACGCCCGGCAAGTTTCGTTGGGGGTCTGGAAGGGGTGGGTGGTCGCCCCTGTCCTCTATTGCGCCGTGCTCACCCAAGTTTTGCGCACCCCCGAGGAGGTTCGTGGGATTTTGCGCTCCTTTCTCTATTCGGCTGCGATCGTGGGGCTGGTGTCCCACCTGCTCGCGCTTTTTGGCGACGGGTTGACGATTGATTTCCGGCTGAGGGGTTTCTACGCTTCAGCCAACGAGCTCGCGCTGGTGGTCGTTCCGGCTATTCTGGTCGCCGTCGCCTTTTTGTTCCAGCGCCACCGCCCCCCGAACCGTTGGGACACCCTCGATCTTTCCGCCTTGGCCATTGTTTCCTACACTCTTTTTTTCACGCAATCCTATGCCGGCATCTTGGCCGTGTTCGGTTCGTTGGCGGTGTTTGTCCTGCTCCAATTTTTCAGGAATCCGGCCCAGCGTAGGGCAATCCTCTCCGCGTTTGTCATCATGCTCTTGGCGTTCGCGGCTGTGTTGGCCACTCAAATCAATACGCCTAAATTCAAGCAGTTTTTGGATTTTGAGAACCGTTCCAGCACCTCGGTTCGACTGCAGATTTACCAAGTGGCATGGGATCTGGTGAAAAAGCATCCGCTCGACGGAGTAGGCCCCGGCCTTTTCCAGGCCAGTTATCGCGAGGACGCGGCTCGCGTGTTGGGTCAGCCTCCGATGGAATGGGACATGCCCCACCCCCACAATATTTTTCTGGCCTTTTGGCTGAATGCGGGGTTGCTCGGCCTGGCCGCCTTTGTGGCCCTACTCGTGTTTGCCCATCGACGTTTCACTTACCCGCTTTTGGCCTTGTGGGCCATCGTGATCCATGGCTTCTTCGATACTCCGTTCTGGAAAAACGATTTGGCCATGATTTTTTGGCTGGTGACCGTGGCGATCATGGTTTTGCAAAAGGAACAGAAGTCCAAATAGTTGTCAGACATGGGCGATCCGCGGCCGGGATCGTTTTTTGGAATTCAAACCTGGGCGGCTCTCTGGTATAATCCGACTGCCTTAATTCTTTCCTATGAAAAAACTGTTTTCCTCAACCCTGATTGCCCTGCTGATCGCGACGACTGTCGCTGGATGCGCCGACATCGATCCAAAACGGGTTGGTGAGAGCGATACCGGAGGAAAATCCTCCGATCAAATCGACAAGCTGTTGGCTCCCCCGACTGCCGACAATTTCTATGAAAGCAAAACGGTTCTTAAAATGACCGCGGGTTCGGCCGAGGTGAAACGGGCCGACGGGAAAACGGAAACCGTGACCGCTGAAACAGCGGTGGCGCCCGGCGACACCATCAAAATCCTGGCGAAGGGGGCGGGGGTTGTCACCTGGTTCGACGACTCCATCAGCCGCCTCAAAGAGGGAACGGAATTGACCATCGACAAGGCTGATTTCAACACCGAAAACCTCACCGAGACGAAGATCAATTTCCATGTCGTGTCCGGCGAGGTGTGGTCCAAGGTGCGCGCCTTGGTCGACAAGAAATCCGAGTTTCTCAGTTACAGCGGAAACGTGGTGTCCGGCGTGCGCGGATCCACCTACAACATGATTGTGACGAATGAGGGGGTGGCGGTCGAATCCATCGCCCATGCCGCTTTCATGGCCGATTTCGACCCCGCAACCAAGTTCATTGGAAAAGAGAAGACCTTGGTTCGCGGACAAGTGGCGAAAGCCGGTCGTGTGGCCAATGGGAAGAAGGTGGTGATTGAGGTTGGCAAGATCCCGCCGAAACGCCTTTCGGAATCATGGATGACGGAAAACGAGGATGAGGACGTGAAGGTCGAAAAAGTGTTGCGCCAAAAGACCCTCAATCGTTTGTTGGATCGAGCCGGCGCGCTCCCCGGGGATCCTGGGTACACGGATAAAATGAAGCAAATCGACAACCGATTGGCCAAGCTCAAGGATCCGATCGAAAAATCCAGGCTGGAGGCCCGAATCGCCCAGATGAAGGCGAACGAGTTGTTGGCCTTGGCGCTCAAAAACCCCGAAGGCTTCTCACCCGAGGGCATGGGTGAGCAATTGGACGCGCTGAAGGGGGCGATCGAGAACAGCGGATTGTCGGACGATCTCAAGCACAACATGATGATGGAATCCCAGCGTGAGATGAGGGCGTGGGACCGCTCGCTGGAGGACGTGTTGCCTTTTGAGGAGAAATTGTACAAGGCCAAAGAGATGCTGCGGAACGGCGAAATGGAAATGTCCCCGACCTCGGAAATTCGAGGCGAAATCGAGAGCAAAATCCTTCAGCGCCGGTATTTCGAATTGGGGGATGCCATGGAAAAATCCCCGGCTTTGTCCGACGAATATCTCAAGGAGATGGAACAGGTGAAGCGCGACTACGAGAAGGCATCCAAGATGATGCCCCAGGAGTTTAATTTCCAGCTCCCGTCTCGATCGCAATGGCCGACCGCCGAAGAGATCAAAAACTCGTTGAGCGGGGTGAAGCAGATGTTCGAGAGTGATTATTTCAGGCAGGCGATGAATGAGGCGGGCGTGACCGAGCAGGAATACAACGAGGCGATGCAGGGTTTGAACGAGGCGATGCCCGAGATCCAAAAAATATTGAATGAGAATCCGGATTTGAAGGGCCAGATTCCGACGATCGATCCCGCCTTGCTGAATTCGTTGCCCACCATCGACCCGGCTTTGCTCAACATCCAGCCTTAGGGCTGTGGATGGATATCCGTAATCCGACTCTCCTAGTCCTATGAAAAAGAAGCTGAGGCTCAAACTCATTTTTTGGCTTTTGTCCTCGGTTGTTTTCGGGTTGGCGTTTGCCGGAATGATTCGGTCGGATTGGTTCCTCACGTGGCATCTCAAGTTCAGCAATTTTTTCTACCACCAGGGTCAGGGAGCGGTGATGCGCGAGGTGGTGTTGGTCGCGATCGACGACAAATCCTTTGAGCGCAAGAACGCATCGGAGCTCCGAACGCTTCAATTTTCCAAGGCGGATTACGCCCGGGTGATCGAAAATTTGGAAAAGGCCGGCGCCAAGGCCATCGGGGTTGATATCATTTTCACCGAAAACACGTCCGACGCGGACAAGGCGGCGCTGGTCGATACGCTCAAACGTTACGACAATGTGATTTTGGCCGCGGAACCGAAAACGCCTGCGACAACCGGCCTGAAGCCATTGCCGGAGTTCATCGAGCCCCATCCGGGGAATTTGGGATCCATTCTCTTCCAGCCGGATCAGGACAACGTGGTGCGAAGGCAGAAGGTTTTGTTGGACGACCCCGTGGTTCCCCAGTCGTTTGCGGTGCGGGTGGCCCGCGCCTTTTTGGATCTGATCCCCGAGGACTCGGGCCGCGTGCCGAGCGGTTTTCGGTTGATGGATTTTGTGGCAAGGGTGGGCGATCGCCGAGTGTCCCCGATCACGATTCCGCTCGATGCGACCGATCGGATGAACCTCAACTTTTTTGGGCCCCCGAATAGTTTTTCCTCCATTTCCTTTGTCGATGTCCTTGAGAATCGGTTCATCGACCGCCAGTCAGGCCTTCCCTTGGATCTTGGGGGAAAAATGGTCCTGATCGGAGAAATGGGCACAGGCCTGCATGACGAGCAATACGTTCCCACTTCGCAGGGGCGTCCGATGCCGGGGGTCGAAATCCACGCGAACGCGCTTCAAACCCTGCTCACGGGCCAATTTTTGGTCGACCAGTCTCCTGTGGGGATATGGGGGGTTTCGATGGCGGTGCTTGTGTTGGCTCTGGGGCTCTTTTTGTTTTTGGGAATAGTGTCGTCGGTTGCGATCCTGGTGGTCGGATGCCTCATTTACACCATTGTGTCTTGGATTGCCTTCGAATATGGGCTAATCCTGAACACGGTTTACCCCTACCTGGCGATCACGCTCATGTTTACGGTGGCCTACCTGTATCGCTATTTCACCGAGGCTCGGCACGCCCGTCACACCGAACGCGCCTTTTCAAAATATGTCAGCCACCATGTGGTTCGGCGAATCCTGGAAAATCCGCATGAACTCAAGTTGGGTGGGGAAAAGCGCGAACTCACGGTGCTCTTTTCCGATATCGCCGGCTTCACCACCATCTCCGAAAAGGTGGCGCCTGAAAAACTCGTGGAGCAGCTGAACGAATATCTCGACGCCATGACGGGCATCATCCTGGATACCGACGGCACGCTCGACAAGTATATCGGCGACGCCATCATGGCCTTTTGGGGCGCACCGCTCCACCAGCCCGACCACGCGATCCGCGCCTGCATGGCGGCCCTCGACTACCAAAAAAAACTGATCGAGCTTCGCAAGATATGGGAGGGCCGAGGCCAGCTGCCATTCCATGCTCGCATCGGCATCAACACGGGCCCCATGATCGTGGGGAACGTGGGTTCCAACCGCCGTTTCGACTACACCGTCATCGGTGATGCCGTGAACTTGAGCGCGCGCCTAGAGGGCGTGAACAAGGTGTACGACACCAGCATCCTCATCAACGAGACCACGTACCAGCAGGCCAAGGCGCACATCGAAGTGCGCGCGATCGATTTGCTCACGGTGAAGGGAAAGACGCATCCTGTGGAGGTATACGAATTGCAGGCCAGAAAAGGGGAATTGAGCGAAACCCAGAAGAAGCTGAATCATCATTTCCACGAGGGGGTTGTGGCCTATCGTCATCAGGAATGGGGCAAGGCCATTGAAGCGTTTGAAAAATGTCTCAAGGTCGTACCCGACGACGGCTCCTCCAAGGTTTACATCGAGCGTTGCGAGCATTTGAAGCACGAAACATTGCCCAAGGATTGGGATGGAAGCTATACGTTGAAGACGAAGTAGGGGGTTCAAGACCACCCCGGTCGCCTAAGGCGACCACCCCTCCTTTTTAAGGAGGGGAAACTTTGGAATGGGGATTTTTCTCCGTAAATTTTCCTCTCCCATCGTGGGAGACGGGGTAAGGGCTTGTTAGCGGATTGGGAATGAGGGGGTCAATAAAGTGAAAGGGGGTCCGTTGCGTGAGCAACGGACCCCCCATTGAATGGAGCAAATCGTGTTGTGGCAGCCCTAGGCGGTCACCTTGACGATGACCTGGCCGCGATCGTCGAGAACGCGGTTGTGGAGCACCCGGACGGGCAGCTCGAGGTGGCCCTTGCCTGCCTTCGAGAACATCTCGATGATCCTCGTCTTGCTGAAGTCGGGATCCTTGGCCTGCGACACCTCGGCGTGAAGCTCGATCGCCTTCTTCTGAACGGCCTTCTTGTCCTTGGGGGGAAGATTGCCAAAACGCATGCGGCTCGCCTCGATTGGTGATGGGTGGGACTGCCTGTGATTTGCAACGTGTTCTGATGAAAACTCTATTCACAAGTCCGCCACCAGGGCGGGCCGTGAAAGAGGTTCCAAACTCCAGAACAGGGCTATTTTACCCCTACTTTGTGTCTTGTCAAAGGCCAATGGGCCTATTGTTGTGAATCAAGAAGCACAGCAAGGTTTTTTAAGGGGGATTGGGCTGTGGCTAGCCTTGGAACTCATTTTTTGGAAAGGGCCGTTTGAATTGGGGTCGTGATCGACTATAATGGGTGCACTTAAACACAACTTATGCCGAAAATAGCAGTGTTGTCCTCATCCGAGGGGGCCCGTTTCCAGTCGCTCATCGAGGCGCAAAAATCAAACCGGCTCAAGGCCGAGATCGTTTGCCTGATCACCGACAAGGCCGATTGCGGAGCGGCCCAAAAGGCACGCGAGGCGCATATTCGGGTCTATTATTTCGATGGTCGCGAGGTTGAGCCCAAAGTGTTCGACGAGGAGGTGGCCGCCACCTTGGATTTTTTCAAGGTCGATTGGGTGGTGCTGGAGGGCTATGGGCGGAATTTCACAGAGGCGTTGAGCCGGAGCACCGAAGGTCGCCTCGTTCGGCTCGAGTCGGAGGAAGCCGTCGCTCAGTTGATCGAAAAGGTCGCCAAGGGGTAGGCCCAACCCAGGCCGATTTTAAATTGAAAATTTTAAATTGAAAATTATCAAGCTCCACCCCACCAATTTCATTCCCTTGTTGGCCGTCCCGGCCGCATTGGTTTTGCCAAAAATCGGGGTTGCGCTTTCGCCGTACACGACCTGGATCCTAGCCGCCCTGTTGCTTTCCTCGTTTGCCGGAATGAAGTTGGGGGAGCTGGCCACGGTGGTTCGGCATCCAGCCCGATCGATGTTCACGGTGCTGATGATTCTGGTCGCGGCGCCGTTGGCGATCTACCCGATCGCCCAATTGCTTTTCCCCGAATTCGCTTTGGGCGCGCTGTTGTTCATGATGTTGCCCGCCGCCGTCTCGTCACCGGCCGTGGCCGCCATTTACGGGGGCAATGTGGCCGTTGCAACGGTGGATGCCGTGCTGTCGAATTTGCTCAGCGTGCTCACCATCCCCCTGTTGTTTGGGTTGTTCGCCCATGAATCGGTTGATATTGGAACCGCCTCCATTTTAAGGCAGATGTTGTTGGTCATCGTGTTGCCATTCGCGGTGGGCGCCTTGATCAACCGTTTTTTTTCCAAGGCCGCCTCGGCGCTTCATCGCCATAGCCGTCTCATCAATTTGGGTCTGCTTTTTTTCCTGTTCTACGCGGCGTTTTCCCCCTATATCGAGGTGATGCTGAGGAGCCTCACGAATCTTCATCTGATCATGGCGTTGATCATGACCCACGCCATCCTGCACGTGTTGGCCAAAATCGCCACATTGGGATCCAAAGAGGAGAGCGAACGGGTGGGTATTCTCTGCAACATGATCCTGCCCAATGTGGGGTTGGGCGTGGTGCTGGCCCAACATTATTTGGGCGCGCCGGAAATGATTTTCATCCTCCTCTCCGAGATTGTCTGGGTGGTGGTGGTCGGCCTAATCCATTATGTGAAATGAGCGAAACCGAGTTCCTCAAATTTTGGCAAAAAAATCCCCATCGAAACCTGTGGCAGCATCCGCTGTGGGAGGGGTTCCAGCAAGCGTTGGGGCGGAAAACATGGGTGCTCAAAACGGAGCACTCCTCCGCTCTCGTGGTGAGGCACCCTTTGCCACTTGGCCTGTCTTGGCTCGAAATTCCCCGTGGACCGCTGTTCGAAAGGGGGAAATTATTGGATAAGCTCTTGGGGGAGGTGGTGGCGTTGGCAAAAAAGGAGAAAGCGATTTTCATTCGCATGTCCCCGCTTGAAGAGTTAAAAGTTAAGAATTATGAGTTAAGAGTTACCCATCACGACCACCATCCGGAAACCACGCTGGTGTTGGATTTGAATTTGTCCGAGGAGGAGCTGCTCGCGCAGATGAAGCAGAAGGGACGTTACAACATCAAGGTGGCTGAGAAGAATGGTGTAACAATTCGCCAGAATGAGGGGGTGGATGCGTTTTACGACCTGCTCAAAAAAACAACAGGACGCGATGGTTTTTCCTCTCATCCAAAGGCCTATTATCAAAAAATGTTACAGGCGCTTGGTTCCCATGCCCAGTTGCTGGTGGCGGGCAAGGATGGAAAGCCGATCGCCGCCGGGATTTTTGTGTATTTGAATCCTATTGGGACCTATTATTACGGCGCGTCCGACCACGAATACCGAAATCTCATGGCACCCTATTTGCTTCAGTGGGAGGCGATCAAAGAGGCCAAGCGCCGAGGATGCAAAACGTACGATTTTCTCGGCATCGCACCCGAAAACGCAAAGAACCATGCCTGGGCCGGGGTCACGGAATTCAAGAAAAAGTTCGGGGGAACCGTGGTGGATTATCCCCAGGCGAAAGAGTTGGTGGTTCGGCCGTGCTGGGTTTGGATCTATCGAATTTATAAACGATTGAGGGGTTAATTTGAAACTTGAAACTCGTAATTCGTAATTATGTTGCTTGTCGGTCATCGTGGAGCGCCGGCTTATGAGCCGGAGAATACAATTCGGTCTCTCAAAAAAGCGTTTGAGTTGGGCGCCAACGGCGTGGAGTTTGATATCCGGCAGACGAAGGATGGGCAAATTGTGCTGATGCACGATTCACGGCTTTTG
>JACRIF010000060.1 GCA_016220125.1 Candidatus Peregrinibacteria bacterium | reverse complement strand
ATCCGCCCGGGTTGTTCCGCACATCCAGGATGATCCCCTTGATCTCGGGATTGGCGCGGATGATTTCGACCACGTCGTTGAAATCCTTCACCAAGGTGGTGCTGAAGGTCAGCAAATGGATGCGCATGACCTTTCCGTTGGCCAGCACCTCGTATTCAAGCGAGTGGATGTTCACCACATCGCGCGCGACCTCGAGGACGACCGTTTCGCCATTGCGCTCCAGCGTCAGCTTGACCGTGCTCCCCTTGGGCCCCTTGATGCGCTTCACGGTCTCTTGGAGGGTGGCGCCCTTGGTGTCGAAATCATCGACTTTGCGGATGATGTCGCCCGCCTTGACCCCCGCCTTGAAGGCCGGGGAATCCTTGATCGGAGTCACGATGGCGATGTCCTTGTTCTCCTTCATCTCGACATACGCCCCGATGCCCTCGAACTGACCGCCGATCTCGTCGCTGAACGCCTGGTTCTCGGACTCGTCCATGAACACCGAATACGGGTCCTGCAATGTATCGACCATCGATTTGATGGCGGTGTCGGCCAATTTCTTGGGATCCAGCGTGTCCTTGTCGACGTAGTTGGATTGAAGCAGTTTCCAGGCATTCTCGATGCGCTGGAGCTCTGAATCGGTTCCCGCGCTGGACGCATCGCCGGGGTCGCGCAGGTCGACCAGATCCATCTTGTACATCATCTTGGCGGCCTCGGCGCGGCTGATTTTGCGATACAAGCCGAAAAAGTCGCGTTTTTGCGGTTGGACGATCCCCAACTCGGCCGCGCGCATGACCATGGCCTGGGCCTGCTTGTTCTTGGCCAAATCGGTGTAGGGCATCTCGCCCACATAGCGCCGGGGAATCGGAATGCTGCGGGAATGGAACAACAACTCGAGCGCATCCAGCAGGGTGATGTTCTGATCCGGATTCATCTTCCCCTCCTTTCCGGTCAGGATCCCCACGCGAACCGCCTCCACGAGATAGGGCGCGTACCACGCATTGTCCTTCGTGTCGGAATAGGGCAACTTGATAGTGGCCGCGCGCTTGAATTTGGGACTATTCAGTTTCACGAGGTACGAAATGTACTCGGCGCGGGACACGATGGAGTCCGGCTTGAAGAGTTTGGTGTTCTTGAACACGTCGTTCTTGCGCAGGTACTCGATGGCGTAGAAATACGGGGAATCCCCGGCGACATCGTCGTAGGCCATCAGGCTCGGAGCCAGGATGGAAAAACTGAGCATCAGCGCGATGAACGCGCGGGAAGTCCATTTGAGGGAAAACATAGATAGGTTTTAGGAGTTAGGTGTTAGGAGTTAGTGCTTGCTGGGAAAGTTTACCATCGATTTTAAAAAATCCACATCCTTAACACGAGGGATTGTCGCTTTTTTGTCGTTTACAGGGCAATGCCTGGAACCGGGAATTTCCGGGACATGGCACGGACCTCGGCCTTGATGACGGCGAGGGCGGACTCGTCGTTGATCGCAACGAGCGCGCGGTCGATCCAGCCGGCGATCAGCTCCATCTCGGGTTCCTTCATCCCACGGGTCGTCACGGCCGGGGTGCCCAAACGGATTCCCGAGGGGTCGAACGGCGAGCGCGGGTCGTCGGGAACCGTGTTCTTGTTGAGCGTGATGCCCACTTTATCCAAGGCCTCCTGCGCCAACTTTCCGGGGACGCCCTTGTTCGTGAGGTCCGCCAAAATCAAATGGGTGTCGGTGCCGTCGGACACCAGCTTGAAGCCCCGCTTCATGAGCGCCTCGGCCAAATGGGCGGCGTTCTTTTTCACCTGTTTCGCGTAATCCTTGAACTCGGGCCTCAGCGCCTCGGCAAAGGCGATGGCCTTGCCCGCGATGGCGTGCTCGTGCGGACCGCCCTGGAGCCCGGGGAAGATGGCCCGATCGATGGCTTTGGCGAATTTTTCCTTGCACAGGATCATCGCCCCGCGAGGCCCGCGAAGGGTCTTGTGGGTCGTGGTGGTCACGACATCGAAGAACGGCACCGGGGATTCCAAGACTCCGCCTGCGATGAGCCCTGCAGTGTGCGAAATGTCGGCCATGGTGATGGCCCCGACCTCGTCGGCGATCTCCTTGAATTTTTTCCAATCGATGTCGCGCGGGTAGGCGGTGAAGCCGGCCACGATCATCTTGGGTTTGCATTCCAACGCAAGCCTTCGCACCTCGTCCATGTCGATCCGGCCCGTGGACTTGTCGACCCCATACGGCACAAATTTGTACGATTTCCCCGAGAACGCGATGGGGAGCCCGTGCGTCAGATGGCCACCGTGGTCGAGCTTGAGGCCCATCACGGTGTCGCCGTAGTTGAGCAGGGCGAAATACACGGCCGTGTTGGCCGGGGAACCGGAGTACGGTTGCACATTCACATGCTCGGCGCCGAACAACTGCTTGGCGCGGGCGATGGCCAAATTCTCGATCACGTCGATGTTCTCCTGCCCGCCGTAATAGCGCTTGCCCGGGTATCCCTCGGAGTACTTGTTCGTCAAAATCGATCCGCAGGCTTCCATCACCGCGAGGGAAGTGTAATTTTCGGACGGGATCAATTCGATGCCGTCGGTCTGGCGAACCTCCTCGCTGACAATGGCGTTGTAGATTTCGGGATCCTGCTTTTTGATGGAATCGTACATGTTTGTTTGGATAAAAAACTATATATAGGCCGTAAGCAGTAAGCGATAAGCGATAAGCGATAAGCGTTAAGCTAGGCGCCGAAGACTTCGTTGGCCAACTCGACGGCCGAGGGAGCCGAGGGGTCCTTTGCGGTGCTCACCGGTTCCAGGGAAATCTTTTTCAGCTCCAGTTTCAGGCTCACTTTTCGATTGAACACGGTTTTGAAGGCGGATTGAACCTCGTCCTGGTTCGCGTGGTTGGCGATGCGCTCCATCAGGGAATTGGACTTGAACGCCACGTGCAGGCTCCCCTTCTCCATTTTCAGGGGCTCGCCGTCGGCCAGCGACATGCGGACCACCGGCGTCCTAACCTGCTCCACGAACCGAGCCCATCCCACCCGAATCTCGTCGATGGAGAGATCGTCCACGGACAGCTCGACTGCTTTTTCCGGGCTCGCGGTGACGGGTGTCTTCGCGCTTTCCATTTTTTTCTCAACCATTTTCGGCGCGGCAACTTGAGCCTCCGGCTTGTGCGACGGCAGCGGCGCCACCGCGTAACCGCACGCCTTGATCACGGCCATTTCGAGCGGAAGCTGGGGAATGGTCGCCGAGCTGATGAGCAATTTCGCCTCGGAGAAAATCTCGATGAGGCGAACCATCTTGCCCACGTCGCCCTTGGCCGAGATCCCGAGCAGCATCTGCTCGCGCAGATAGGCGATGAGCTCGCGCGAAAACTGCGACAAATTCTGCCCCATCCCGTTCACCTGGGCGATCATTTCGATCGCTTTTCCCGCGTCCTCGTCGAGCAGGGCCTGGAAGAACGCCTGGATGAGCATGGTGCCCGTGATGCCGAGATTCAGGACCACATCCTGATAGCGGATGGCGCTGTCGATGGTCATCTGCTCCAACAGCCCGATGGCATCGCGGAGCCCTCCATTGGAAAGGCGCGCCAGCAAAGCCAAGGCCTCGGGCTCGGCTTGGATTTTCTCTTCCAATGCGATTTGGCCCAGCCGTCCGATGATGTCGCCCTCGGAAATGCGCTTGAAGCTGAACTGCTGGCACCGCGAGAGAATGGTTTCGGGGATCTTGTGCACCTCGGTGGTCGCCAAGATGAAAAACGCGTGCGCGGGCGGCTCCTCGAGCGTTTTGAGCAGGGCGTTGAACGCCTCTTTCGTGAGCATGTGCACCTCGTCGATGATGTAGACCTTGGCCTTGCCCTGGGTGGGCGAGAACTGGATTTTCTCCTTGAGCTCGCGCATCTCGTCGATGCCACGATTGCTCGCGGCGTCGATCTCGATCAGGTCCACCATGCGCCCATTCAAAATGGCCACGCAACTTTCGCACTCGTTGCAGGGCTCCACCCCGTCCACCCGGGCGTGGCAGTTGATGGCCTTGGCCAAAATGCGCGCGAACGACGTCTTGCCGGTTCCGCGCGGACCGCTGAACAAATAGGCGTGCGTGAGCGCGTTGTGGAGCAGGGCGTTGCGCAAGGTGACCACAATATGGCCCTGGCCAACCACCGTCTTCAAGTTCTGGGGCCGATATTTGAGGTAAAGCGACATGGGGCGTTACTAGAGGATACACGAATAAATCCAACCGAACCTTTTCGTTGAATTTTATTTGAATTAAAGTTATCAGAACCCAGGGTTTTAGACAATTGGGATTTTGGTGGAAATTATCAATCCCAGGGGACCCCCTCCCCCGCCCAAGGCGGGTACTCCCCCTTGGCAAGGGGAGAAACTATCAAACAACTATGGGGAGATTGTTTGTTTTTGTTTTTTTTGATAAGTTATCCAATACAAATCCAATATCACACCCTTCCATGAAAAATCTTTCCAAAACCTTTTTGCTTGTTGCCTCCCTCATCCTCCTTTCGGCCTGCACGCCGTCGGACGCACTCAAAACACCCCGGGCCACCCTCGGCAACGTGGGTTCCCCGGTCACCCTCGACCTCTTCTCCGACTTCCAGTGCCCGGCCTGCGCGCAAGTGAGCCCGCAAGTCGAGGATTTTGTCCGCGCCAACCCGGAACGGGCGCGCCTCACCTTCCACCACTTCCCGCTTTCCCAGCACGAAAACGCCTTCCGCGCGGGCGTGGCGGCCGAATGCGCCAACGATCAGGGCAAATTTTGGGAATACGGCGACCTCGCCTACCAGAACCACACCAACCTGACCGAGGAAAAATTGAAGGAGATGGCGCGATCCCTCAGCCTCGACACCACCGCCTTTGCCAAATGCCTCGATGCGAACCAGACCGCCGACCGCGTGAGGGCCGACCTCAACGACGGCAACGAACGCGGAGTCAGCTACACCCCTTCGATCTATGTGAACGGCAAGCTCGTTCAATTCACCACCCGCGAGGCATTCGAGGGGTATGTGAAGAGCATCAAATAGCTAGCTTCACTAGCTTCGTTAGCTTCATTAGCTTCATTAGCTTGTTAGGAGAACAAACTACGGTTTCCGTTCGAACTTGGTCTTCTCCTTTTTCGATTTCTTGGGTCGCTGGGTGCGCGAGGGGCGCTTGTGCTCCTTGTCGGCGTAGCGACTTTCCTTCTCCTTGAATTCCATCAAAATCGGAGTGCCCACGAAGCCGAATTTGTCGCGCAGTTTGCGTTCGAGGTAGCGGATGAACGAGAAGTGGAAGAATTTCCGCTTGTTCACGAAAAAGGCGAAACGCGGAGGGTTCACATCCACCTGGGTGGAATAGAAAATCTTGGGCGGGGTGGTCTTGGATCCCGTGGGCTGGTGCTTGGCGCATGCGAGCTCGACGCAATGGTTCAGCGAGGCGGTCGACACCCGTTTCTGCTGCTCGAGCTTGATGCTTTCGGCCAGATCGAAAATCTGGGTCAAATTTTTCTTGGTCTTGGCCGAGGTGAAAATCACCGGCGCCCAGGGCATGAAGCCGAATTTTTTCTGCAAATACCCGATGTAGGTCGACTGGCGGACCTCCTCGGTCATCTTGGTGTTCAAAATGATGTCCCACTTGTTGGCCACGATGATCACCCCCTTGTTGCTCCTTAAAATCTGATTGGCGATCTGCTGGTCCTGGTCGAGCACCTTCTCGTGGCTGTCGAGCACCAGCACGACCACCTCGCAACGCTCGATGGCGGAAAGCGTGCGCATCACGCTCAGCTGCTCGATGCCCACATCCACATTCTTGTGCCGGCGCAATCCCGCCGTGTCGACCAAATTGTACTGTTTCAAATTGTGCTGAACCGTGGAATCCACGCTGTCGCGCGTGGTGCCGGGAATATCGGAAACGATGAGCTTCTCCTGGTTCAGCAACGCATTCACGATGGAGGACTTGCCCACATTCGGCCTTCCGACCAGCGCGATATTCAGATGCGAGGCCGCGAAATCCTGCTCTATCTTGTATTCGGGGTTGTCCTTGGTGATGAAATGGCGCCCCTTCATGCGGGCGATGATCTCGGCGACCAGCTTGTCGACGCCAAAACCATGCAAGCCGGAGATCGGGAACGGCTCCCCCATTCCGAGCTTGTAGAGCGAGGCCAGTTTGGATTTATCCACGGGGCCGTCGCATTTGCCGGCGACGAGGAGCACCGATTTCTGCCCGGAATGCTTTCGCAACAGCTCGACCGCGTGCAGATCGTCTTTCGTCATATCGGTGCGCGCGTCGACCAAAAAGAGGATCAGGTCGGATTCGGTCATGGCGATGCGCGTCTGCGCCTGGATGTTGGATTCGATGGAACCGTCCTTCCCGCCCACCTCGATTCCGCCCGTGTCGACCATGAAAAAGTCGAGCTCGGGATGCACGATTTTATTGAAAATGCGGTCGCGCGTGGTGCCGGCGATCTCGGTCGTGATGGCGATGCGCTTGCCGGAGATCCGGTTGAACAGCGTGGATTTGCCGACATTCGGCTTTCCGATGATGGAAATGATGGGAATCTTCATAGTAATACACAAAATCGACCACTGACCGATGGATTTTTCCGATTCCAGGTCAGGAGGGTCGATTTCGGAATTGGCTTAGGTTCGGACTAACCGTAGTTCTTCTCGCGGGCCTTCTCGGCGCGGTGCTTGGCGCGGATCAAAGCGGCGTTTCGCACGCGGCGCTTTTTCGGCTTGTGCACGAGGCGATCCTGCTTGGCCTTGATGATCACCCGGCTGCGCTGCATCACCTGCTTGAAGCGGTTGATGAGGCGTTCGTTGGACTCGCCCGGCTTTTTGGTTGCGTATATCATGTTTACCTCCTTTAAAGGTTTAAAATAAAATGACTGCCCATGAATTCTATCGTGTTTTCCCCTAAAAGCAAACGGAATTGGAAATTAGCTTCATTAGCTTGTTAGCTTCGTTAGCTTGTTAGGCCACTATCACCCATTAGGCCACTATCACCCAACACCTAGCCCCTATCCCCTATTGATCGATTGACCCTCAACCGCGCTTTTGTGCTACTATAAACAGGCTTAAATCTTAAAACAAACCCATGGGATTCCTAGACAAAGCCAAAGACCTCTACCACATCCAAAAGCAGGCGAAAGTGATTGAAAAACAGTTGAAGGGCATCACCATCGAGGCCACGAGCAACAACGTCACCCTTGTGTGCGACGGCAAACAGCTTTTCCTCGAGGCCAAGGGCACCGAGCAGGCCCCATTGGATCCGAAGCTCGCCAAATCGTTCGTCGAGGCGGCCAACAAGGCCGTCAAAAAATCGCAGGAGATCGGGGCCGAACGCATGAAAAGCGTGATGGGCGGGATGTTCGGTGGCAACAAGCCCGACCTCTACACCCTGCAAAAGCAGGCCAAAGAGATCAAGGAGCAACTCAAAAACATCCACATCGAGGCCGATTCCGGCGCGGTGGTGCTCACCTGCAACGGGGAGCAGGAATTCATCGAGGTGAAAGGCACCGACGCCATCCCCATGGATCCGTCGCTCGCCAAATCGTTTTTGGACGCCGCGAACAAGGCCATCAAAAAGTCGCAACTGGTCGGCGCCGAGAAAATGAAAGAGGCGATGGGCGGGGCGGAAGGCATTGGGGCGATGTTTGGGCAACAATAGTTCGAATAGTGGCCCGAATGGTTGACCGAATTGTGGCTTGAATTGTGGTTTTTTCTTTTCATTCAGAACGAAACAACGTGAAGTGAAGAATCTTTTGTTTGCCACGGCGACAGCGGGTGTCAGAGATTCCCCCGCACGAAAGCTGCGGGAGAATGAAAAAGTAAGGGAGGTCCCATGTTTCACTCCGTACGCAAAATTTAAAACAACCATGAGAAAAATTTCCCTCTTCGTCATCGGAGCCCTGGTCGTCACAGGGTATGTTTCATACCGGTCGTACGTCTCGGCGGTCAATTTCGAGGCGAATCCTGATTCTGACCAGCGGGTAACCGTTGTCATCCCCAAGGGGAGCTCCGCCGATGCGGTGGCCGACCTGCTTTTGGAAAAAGGGCTCATCAAGAGTCCCCTCTTTTTCAAATTGTACCTGCGCTCCAACGGCTTGGCCGGCCAACTCAAGGCCGGGCGTTTTGTTTTGATGGAAAATTATGACATGCCCGCCATCGCGAGCGCTTTGGTCGAAGGCAAATCCGCGGAACTGGCCGTGACCCTGCTCGAAGGCTGGACCGCGCGGCAGATCGGCGACTATTTGGAATCCCTCGGTCTCACCACGGCCGACAACTTCGTGAAATGCGTGGAAACCTGCACCTTCAAATCCACGATTCTTCCCATCAAAGGCTCCATCGAAGGCTATCTTTACCCCGACACCTATTTTGTGGATGCCGGAAGCTACTCGGATGAGGCCTTTATTTCCCGCTTAGTTGGCACCCTCGAATCCAAATTGACGGCCGAAGACCTGAAAGCCATCAAAGACGGCCAACACAGCCTACAGGACGTGATCAAGATGGCCTCGATCGTGGAGCGCGAAGAACGCGACGACGCCGAACGACCCACCATCGCGGGGATCCTCTGGAAGCGCTTCGACAACGGCATCGGCCTTGGGGCGGATGCCACCATCCTCTACGCCCTGGGTCGAACCAAAGGCGGACTCACCTACGACGAGCTCCAGACCGACTCGCCCTACAACACCCGCAAATACCGCGGCCTGCCCCCGACACCCATCAGCAACCCCCATATTTCCAGCATCCGGTCTGCCATTTACCCGAAAGCGTCATCGTACCTATACTACCTGCACGGTTCCGATGGGCAGGTGCACTACGGGAAGACGCTGGAGGAGCATAATGAGAACAAGAGGAGGTATCTATAAACTTATTTTTTTGATGCCGACATATTTGGATCAAATTTTGTAAATTACCACTATGTCCTTTTCTATTTCCCACTACTAACTTAAGGTATTATCGTCAGCATGGTTAATGAACTGAATAATTGACCTATGAAATTTTCCCCAAAAATCATAAAAAATAAAAAATTTACCCTTATTAATGACGACTGT
>JACRIF010000063.1 GCA_016220125.1 Candidatus Peregrinibacteria bacterium | reverse complement strand
CAACTCAGTTGCGTTTGCAACCCTTTCCCCACCCCCTCCTAGATCGAGAGGTCGGGGTAGACCTTGTACCCCCTTCGGAGCAACTCTAAGAAAACCGGCAACAAATAAAAATTTGCCCAGTCACCCCCCATGGTGGCGACGATCTCTCGCGCCTTGTCCGCGGACAAACCCTTTTCCGCCATCACCTCGTCGATCTCCGCGTAAAATTCGCGCCAGGTCATCGCTTTGATCCGATCGCCGTATTTCGAGTCGTCGCTGCCGACCACCTTTTTGTCCAGGGGCCTGGATTCCCCCAAGATACTACTGGAATCCCTGGCCAACACAGACGCAAAAAAATTATTCATTATGGTGGATACCATGATCATTTCCTGCCTTGCCTCCCCAAATATTTCTTTGTTCTGAAGCCATTTTTTCTGAAAAATCCGCTCCATGTCCCGCACCGCCTCCGCCGGCAATTTTCCCTTGAATTCGGGGCATACTCGGGTCAACCATTCAGGGGGTCGTTCGTTTTTTTGCTTTGGACCCTTCGCGCCAATCACCCGATTTGCCGATTCACGGACATATGAGATCGTCTTCTTCGCCAAGGCCCCAAACTTTTTACGGCCTTCGTCGTTTGCCGCCATTGCACCCTCTGGCGTTTTATAGTAGTCATACACGCTTTCAGCCACGGTCGGATCCTCGGCCACCTCTTGGGGAATCACAATACCCAAATCGTAGGTGTGGCTGACCTTATTAAAAAGACTCAAAAACTCCGCAAACTGTTGGCTCCGGAGGAGCTCAGCAGGTGTCTTGCAGGGAATGGATGAGCCACTTCTGAGTTTTTCTTTGGAAGGGGATTTTGCCATAAGGATTTTTTAAGATTGTAGATTACTATAAATTTTTTTAATAAATTGTCAATAAAATTATTTGGCTTATTAAAGCCATAAATCATTAATAAGTGAACTTTTGTTCAATTTTCTATTGATCGGTGAACAATCGTTTACTACAATAGGAACGAACTTACCAACCACCCCATGTTATCCAATCTTATCATCGCATCGGCTTTCATTGCCGTCAGCTTGGCCATCCTGCTCAATTTCGAGCGAACCTACCAAGCCGCCGAGCGCGGGGTCACGATGCTCATCCGAGTTATCCGAAAGGCAAAACTTTTCCTGGAACTGCTCAGCCGTGTTGCCCGAAACTCCAACCGCCTTCCTTATTATTCCTAATGCACCCATCCCATGATCGCAAACTCACTCATTGGCGCCTTTATTGTCGCCTTCGCCCTCGGCTTCCTGTTTATCACTAACCTCAGCCAACATGATTGACAACCTCAAAGAGAAAATCGGACGCATCCGAAAATACTATCGGGAAAACAAGATCATGCCGACCTACGAGGAACTTTGCCTTCTTTTTGGGTTTAGCTCCAAGAACGCGGCCTTCAAGCTGGTGAACAAGCTGGTGGAAAGCGGTTTTGTCGAAAAAATGGACAAGGGGCGCCTAAAACCCGGACCCAACCTACTGGGCCTGCCGATTTTCAGCAGCGTGCAGGCGGGCGCACCCACAGCCGAAGAGGAAATCCTGCTCGATAAAGTTGATTTGAACGACTACCTCGTCCAAAAGCCTGAAAGCACGGTGATGATCAATGTGCGGGGCGACAGCATGATCGACGCCGGCATCCAAGAGGGCGACAAGGTGATCGTGGACCGCGAGGCCTCCACCCACCTTGGGAACATCGTGGTGGCCATTGTGGATGGCGACTACACCGTGAAATATTTGGATAAAACCGCGGATGGCAAAATCATCCTGCAACCCGGAAACCCCAAATACTCCCCCATCATGCCTCAGAACGAAATGAGCATTTTCGGGAAAGTGGTCGGTGTGATCCGAAAATTGTAATCCACATTATTAAAAGCCCCCTCGACAATATCGAGGGGGCTTTTCAAATTCTCAATTCAACTCTTTACGGATTGGCTGGCGCCCCTTCTCCCGAGGCGGGATTCACGGGTGCCTCGGAGCTTTCCGGAGTTGGGTTCGATGACGGAGGAGTTGGGTCAGCGGATGGTGCGGGAGGGGTGGGCTGAACAGGGGCGGGATCATTCGATGGAACGGTTTCCGTGGGCGCTGGCGAAACGGGCGCGGGATCCTCGGTGGCGGATTCGGTGGACGGAGTTGTGGGAACCACAGGAGGTACGGGGTCCACCACGGGAAGCGTGGGCACCTCGGTTACCGGGACCTCAGGCACGGGGGTCGGCACCACAGTCGCCGGCTCAACCACAGGAGGGGTTTCGACAGGCTTGTCGGGATAGTTATCGGCCATGCACCCAGGCAAAACCAATACCCCCAGAGTTAAAATGATCCAGTAAAGTTTATTTCGCATATTTTTGAATAAATATTTTTTCAATCCTCAGGAACATTTCCATTCTATTTGCCCCGCACCCCCACCGCAAGAATTTGGCCGTGCGAAACCCTTGAAAGTGTTACAGAGCTAATCATTCGACAAATGAAAACTTGAAAAAAATGAAAACTGGATACCATCCCATGTTCCATCTCAAGGGTGTTCATTCCACCGTATCAGGACTAGCCCCGGCAGGAATCCTCTCGCATTGCCTTCGACGCTTCGACCAACTCAGCACTCAGGCTTGCTGCGAGTGCTCAAATAGTCGTCGCACGTCTCGCATCGCGCTCGTCGACTCCTCCTTTTTCGCATCGAACCTTTCACGGTTCGCTTCCAGGTCCGCCATGGGCGGACCAAAAAATGCCCTGGACCCTTCGGGCCAAGCCATTTTTTCCGTGGTAGCCCCGGCAGGAATCGAACCTGCATCAAGGCCTTAGGAGAGCCCTATTCTATCCATTGAACTACGGGACCACGTGCCTATGTTTTGCCGATAAATGAGGAACCATTGTCCGCCAGAGGCGGATCCCCGCACACTAATGTTTCGGGGAAACTACGGGACCACAGGCGCTACACACTATAACGCAAAAAAAACCCAAGACCAACCCTAAACCAAAACGCCTTTCGCACGTGTGCGCGGCAAACACCAAAGCGGGCGCTATTCCGCCCTCAACACCACCACTTTGCTCATTTCCTCGGGCAGTTCGCTGCGTTTGACTGAAAACACATCAAGCCGTTCGGAATTCACCGCGCCCATCTCCTTCAAAAATGTAGCCAAGGACGCCTCGGTGTACAACATGGGGATCATGACACGGGGCTCGACCTGCTCAATCACCTCTTTGGCCTTTTTGGCATCGATGGTTCCATCCTCCCCCACGGGAACAAACAGGATGTCCACATCGCCAATTTGTTCAAGCTGGTCCGGTGTTGGCTTGGCACCCAGACGGCCCAGATGGCACAACCTTAAACCGTTGCAATCGATCTTGAACACCGTGTTTTCCTCCTGTTGCTCGGAATCCTTGGTGTTGTGGAAACTGGGGATTCCCATGATATACACACCGGAGGTCTCGTATTCGCCGGGCCAGTTGAACCGCTTGGTTTCGGGCGATGGGACCTTGAACGGATTCACCGGGGAACTCACAGTGACCGCATTCGTCTTTTCCATCTTCATTCCCTCGATCGGATCCATCACCAACACAAAGTCCCCCTCCTTGATAGAAAAACAGGAATTTCCATGGAATTTGATCTGCATAAGCTTTCGATTAAAAGACGTGCCGTATTTTAGCACATTCGGGGGAAAACAAAAAACCCGAAATCCGAATCACAGATTCCGAGTTTCAGGTTTTGGCTTTTTTACTTCCTAGCGTGCGAACGTTCGTGTGAATTTCCAAAGCACCACGCTGACAAAGCCCGCCATCAGGACGATGGCAATTTGCTCCGGGCCGGTCTGAGGAGTATTCGCACCCCTCACTGGCTGGTAAGCGGGCTGATAGGTTTGCATGGCCGGCTGCTGATAGGCAGCCGTTTGCTGGGGAACCACGACACTTCCGCCAGCAGATCGCTGGTTCAGCATTTGCTCCGGGGTCACTGAAACCCGATAAGGATTGGCCCTGAAGCCAGGCTGAACGGTCGTAGCCGGCGCAGGCGCCGCGGGGCGAACCCCCTCTTGCTTCTGCTCCTGAACAATGTTCACAAGATCCTGCATCATCTTCGTGCTTTCCTCTTTTTGACTTTGGAGTTCTTGAATCTGCCTCAACAAATCCTCCACCTGCTTGTCCTGGTTGTTTGCGACGGGGACCGGCACAAGGCCCTTGAGGGCATCCACCAGCGAACCGGAACAGGTTTGGGCCAGGGTCGCGGGGTCACCCACAATCGCCTGAAGGGATTCTTGGTTGTAATCGCCTTTCGCGAGTTTGCAGGTGGCGCTTTTGCCGACCAGATCCGCCAACGGCGACTTGGTCAGCGTGGCTTGGGTCAGGCAGTTTTCGCCCTCCATCCCCGTGATCTCAAGATTCGACTCAATCGACTGACCGGCAAAGGTGAACGCGAACGCGGTTTTGGCCAAGGAACAATCCTTCAAATGCGGGGTGAAGCAGGGAATCTCGGTTCCGCAATCCGAGACGGCGGGCTTCACAGGTTCGACTTTCACCTCCTCGGGGGTCGATATAGGCTCGACCGCGACATTGACCGGTTTCTCCTGAGGGGCGACCACCTCTTTGACCTCCGCCACCGCCGGCTCAGCGGGGGTCGCGGGGGTTTCCGCGGCGGGAGTTTCCGTCGGCAACAAGCTGAGAGGACTGAGCACACCGGAGGTTTGGCCTTCGGGAAGGCCTGTGGACTCAAACAAGTTGCCCTTCAGCAACGAGCTGAACTGGGCGGGAGCCAACACCGCGAACGATGCGGCCACCACCACCAGGAATCCAATTCCCCAGAACCATTTGTTCTTCACAAAATCCGGGTTTTCGCCCTTTTTAGGAGCCGCACTCTTCTGCGCCCCGGAAACGGGCGTGTGAATCGAGGCTTCGGGAATGGTGACCCACTGAGTTGATTTTTTAGCCATAGGAGCGGGGGGTTTTAATGTTTAGTTTTTAATTGGAAATTTTTAAACGGGATGGAATATTTGAATTCTCAGGCATTCTCGACTTCGATCCACTGTTTCTTTCGTCCGAACAAAATGGCGGCGCTGAGGCCGGCGGCGGAGAAAACGAGCCACCCCACCAGCGGACCGTTCTGGGGTTGCTGGGGAATATTGCGGTACGTTTGGTCAAAGGCGGTTGCGAACGGGGCCGTGGAGGAAAGCGGCTGATTCACGATGATTCCGACCTCGTTTGAATAATCGCTTTCACGGTTCAACTGGTCAAAGGCGGTCACCGCCACGTAATAGGCTTGGTTGTTGGTGAGCCCGTCCAAGCGAAACGCGTTCACATTGCCGACCGTGCGCCGGCGCGTGTAGAGTCCGCTGGATTGGCCGTAGTAGATATTGAATCCAACCCGGGCCGAATCCACGGGGGCGACCCATTGGAGGTCGATGTATCCGGAGCCCGTGTTGGCCATCAGATTGGTCGGGCGGGCAAGATCCGTGGCGTATCCCGGGCCGCCGATTCCCGTATCGATTGCGGGTGTTTCGGGAACCACCACCGGTGCGGGCGTCGTGGGCACCGAGGCTCCACCCGGATTCAAATCCATCACCAGTTTATCGGGCGCTTTGCCCAAAATATTGAGCGGGAACCCCTGATCGATGATATTGGCGCTGGTGTGACCCAATTCGCTGACTTGGTAATCGTAAAAACTGAGGGTTGTCTTGCCGGCGTACGCCGCCTTAACCCTGAATTGGACCGTGGCGACCTTGGTTTCGGCATCGGTCACACCTCCGGAAATGTTGGAGCGGCCAATCTTGACCTTCCCCTCCGCGGCGCTGATGGTGTCCTCGCCAGGAGCAGCCAAATTGAAGAGCGAGGCGCTGGTGTCGATGGCGACCGCCTCGAGCACCATGGGGTCGTAGCTGAGCCACGACCGAACGGAAATGACATTTTGCGCGCTCGGATTTTTGAGCACTACATCCACAGTGAACTCCTGGCCCTTGGAGGCCTGGGTCACCGAAGGCTTGAGCAAAAGCTCGGCATCCCCCTCCGCGAACGCGAAACGGGATCCGCCCAGGAGGAGGGTGGCGATCACCAGTGTTTTGAGGAATGGGGTTTTCATAAGTTTAGGTTTCAGGTTTTAGGTGTTAGGTTTTGATGTCGAATTATTCGATAATTAGTAGGGGGCTGTCGGGTTTGAGCAGGATATTGAACGGCTTGCCGTTGACGAGCACATTGGCGGAAGTGTGTCCGCTCAGGTCGTCCTGGTAATCGTAGGCATCGACCATCGCGGTTCCGTCCTTCGCGGTGTCGAACACCAATTCGGCCACCTTGATGGTTTTGTCGGTCAACGGCTTCGGATTCGCCCGGCCGACCATCGCCAGCCCCGCCTTGTTGTCGAACGTATTGTCATAGGGAGCCATCAAGCTAAACGCCGAATCCTTCACATTGATCGATTTTCCCTGGAGCAAGGCGGGATCGAAACTCAACCACGCTTGTGTCGAGGTGATCGGCTTGAGATTGGGATTCTCGAGATTCACCGTCACCCTCACCTGGGCGCCCTCACGGACCGCCTTGAGCGAAAGCCTCACCTCTTTTTTGGCGGCCACCGCCTTCATGACGAACTCCTCGATGAAGGTTTTTTTAGTGATTTTGGCCGAACCAGTCTGCTCCACCATCTGGCATCCACTCACAAGAGTGGAAAACAGAATGATCAGGGCCGCTGCGATGACGAGTTCTTTGGGTTTCATTTTTGAATTATTAATGCTTAAGTCCGTAAGTGCTTAAGGGTTTGGGATTAATTCCCGGCAGGGGGTGTGGTGTGGGGAACGGTCGAATCCGGGGTGGGAGCAATCGGGCTCAGACCCTGATCCCCGGCCATTCCGCTATCGACCACGGGGGCCGAGAGCGATTGGCCGTAAACGGCGGAGAACATCGTGAAGTCGATGAAGTCGACCTTGCCATCGCCATTCAAGTCGGCGCCACTGGCCACCGCCGCCTTTTGCACGGCGCGGATGTTGATGGACTTGAAGAACCGCGTGATGGGGGTCTTCACCGCAACTCCCGAAGCCGATTCCACAGTGGAAAGGGTCAAGCGGTAGCGGGTGTTGGATTTCTGCATCTCGGTTTTCACCTCGATCGATTTCCCGGACTCCACAAAGCGAACTCCTTTGACCGCCAACGGGGCACCGGTGTCGCTCTCGGCAATCTTGATGCCGAAATCGCCACCCATTTTAATGCTCGAAGGACGGATGTTGGCCTGGAAATCGATCTGCACCGTTTCGCCATCCGTGGCGCCGATGAAATCAACCACGGGCACCTTGTCGCTGTCCTCAAAGGCCCTGAAGCCCGCTTGGCTCTTCGCACCCGGAACCAAGGCCATTCCGGCGGTATCGGCCACCTTGGTCGAGGCGGTCAACACATAGTCGGTGCCTTTGACCTGGTTGTCGGTGGTCAGGGTCACGACCATGCCCGAGGCATCGATCGTAGCTCCAAGCACATTGAGCTTGAGGCTGATATTCTTGCTATCGGTGATCCCAAACGCCGTCGCCGCGACGGTCATGGCATCCAACGGCTTGCTGAACACCACCTGAACCGTGCCGGATCCCACGGGAACCGCGGCCACCACTTCGAGCGGGGTCTTGTCGGTCGCGGCCGTGAGGTTGTCGCGCACGGAAATCGGGATCTGCCCACGGGTCACGCTGCCCGAGGCATCGGTGGCGATCACCTCGGCTTTGTACGGTTGAACGCTCGTCACCGTGTCTTTTGAAATGGTGACACCCGAAAGCACATACCATTGGCCCAAGTTGCCCTCCTTAAAGCTGGGAGTCATGCAGACAATGGTGTTGGATCCGGTGGGGCAACCTCCGGCGCCGCCCTCCATGGGCACGGGCGCGGCACCGACCTCGCCGAAGTCGGCGGGAATTTCGGGGCCGACCTGGCCAATGCCGGTCAGGTTCACCACCACGGATTCCAGATTGTTGTCATCGTCGCGCACAAAGGTGTACAGCGTGATGGGGGTCTTGCCGTCGTTCAGCGCGATTTTAGGCGTGGTGTACGCCTTGGCCGACTGCACGATGGGCGCTTCTCCCAACGTATCCTTGTTGGTGACATCGACCTGCAAAATCAGGTTTCCCTTTCCACCCTTCTTGTTGGTGGCCACCACCTCGATATCCTGAACGCCGAGAGGAACGGTGGGGGGAATGACGATCGGGCCCGAGGAATACAGCGCCGACTTTCCCTCCTTGGAGGCGGTCGGATCGCTGGTCAAAGCCACTGGGGCGATGCCCGATGTGCCAAAGTAGGCGTTCACGCTGTCCACATCCGCAATGCCGTCGGCATTGGTGACCATGGCATGAATGCTAAAGGCGGTCTTGTCGTCGCGCGGAACGGATTTGCGCGGAGACAGATAACTCTTGGTGCTGTCGATCACAGGCGCATTGGCGCTATTCGAAACCAACACGTCCACCTGCGCCGTACCACTGGCGCCAGTATTATCTTGGGCTGTAACAGTCACTTTGTAGCTTTGCTCATGGACTGTCTTCGGGATCACCTTTGAGATACCGGTGAACACGCCGACTGTCTTGGGATTCGCCCCCACTGAAGGGGTCGTATCCTCTCCGGTCAATGTAACAAATCCAAGTCCCATGGGGCCCAAATCCGCGATGACGGAGGCGATGGTATCAATGCCATCCGGATCCGTAACACGGGCGGACACCTCGACTGTCGACTCCCCATCGGGAGCGATGGTGGCGGGTGTCACGTAGGCCTGACTGATGGTCGGCGCCACGCTTTGCAACACTTCGCGAGTCACCAACACCTCAACGGTTCCGCTTACCACCTCCGTGCCCTTTCGGACTTGGACGGGCAGACGGATAGGAGCCGAACTGGTAGGTGTAGTGGCCGAAACGGTCGTGGTGTAGGTGTAGAATTGGCGATACTGCGGTTGCAAACCGAGATCCTTGGCCATTTCCTGCGCGCGGCTTCCGCCGATCTGCTCGAGATCGATGGAGACGCTGCTGATCTGATTCAACGCCACCGGGTCTTCCACCAGCACCCAGAACTTGACCGGGGTGGTTCCATCCGGAGCGACGCGATTTGGAACCGCGCGGGATTCCTCGGAAATAAGGCGCATGGGCGACACGGGTGCCTGAACGGTCAGGGCGTTTGAAAGCGAAACGGTTTCACCGGTCTGAGTCAGCAAATTCAACGCATAATTCCCCGTGGCGAATCCACTCGGAACCGTGAGGCTCAGCGCACCCGCGGTCTGATCGGAAATCGCAACTTGCGTGGTTCCCAAACGAGCCGTGGCCACCGTGTCCAAATGCTCACCCGCCACAACCAGAAGGCGCTCCGCCTCGTTCGTCATGGAATTCGGGGTCACCTGATGAATTACGACCGAAGCCACCTTGTAACCGAAGAAATTCAGGACGCGGGCATTGCCCAACGGCAATCCTGCGCTGTCGCGCACGCCGTTCATCGTCACAAAATAGTTCACATCCGATTCCTGCTGGGTCGTCGTGACCTCCACGGTTCTGGCGTCCTTCAGGGTCGCCCCGCTCACGGTCAACGATTCCAAGCCCGCACCACCAAATTTTTCAATCAAGAGGTTCACCGGGGTCACGGAATTGGCTTGCAGGTCGCCCGAGAAATGCAGGGTGAGCTTGGTGCCCGAATCCACATCAACCGAGCCGAGAGTCACGGCGCTCAAGTTCGAGGGAGCCTGATAACCGGCGAAAGCGGCGGCATAGCGGGACAAGATTTTCCCCCCATCATAGGAGCGGACACCCGCCAAGCCCGTGGTCGCTTTTACTGTGTAAATGCTATTTGAAAGGTTACCACCGAGCTGCAACAACACGCTTTGGAAGCCT
>JACRIF010000006.1 GCA_016220125.1 Candidatus Peregrinibacteria bacterium | reverse complement strand
TTGATTTTGATAAATTTTTCTATATTCGGCTTGTAAAATTCTTTTTTATCAAGTTGCGGTTGCGGAACCGTCCTTTTATCTGTCTCCTCAATATCATTTGTTGAAATCCAATACCAATTGGAAAATGATTCAAATTTATTACTTATCGCAAACCAAACTTGAACACCAAATTCTTTATGCAGCCTTTTGTATTTTTTTACTTCTATTGGATCAAGTGCAATTGAATATTCGTGATTATTTTCGTATATCTTGTGATTTTTTACATCAACCAAAATAAATCCAAAATTTTTAATGAATATCATGAAATCGGGCCTTTTCAACAAATTTTTGAATTCGTTGGAATAGGTTGAAAATCCTTGATCAAAAAACATGTATGGAATTCCTTTTTTATCTAGCCATTCAATAAATTTTTTCTGACCTATTTCGCCTTTCTTCTCATTATTTGTCTTACCCATAATTTACAATTTCGAATACGTCACCCAATCGTGCGACTGGATCATCTTCATTCGATAAATAGTTTCGGCCACGCCGGCGCGGGTCATGCCGTCGGACGGACGGAAGGTGTCGGCGGGTTGGAGCAGGTTCATTTTGTTGGCCAGATAGGCGTAGGGGGCGAACCAGTCTGACAGGCTCACATCCTTGTACGGCTTCGAGATTTCTTTGGTCGGCTCAACGCCCGTGGCCTTGAGCAAAATTTTGAGGTATTCGGCGCGGTTCACGGTGTTCGCGGGCTTGAAGGTTCCATCCTTGTAGCCGGCCACAATGCTCTTTTCGACCGCGGAGGCGAGGGGCCTGAAGAACCATGCGGATTTGTCCACATCCTTGAAGTTCGGGTTCGCGTTTGAGTTGCCGTTGACCTCGAAGGCCGTCATCAACATTTTCAATGCCTCGGCGCGGTTCACGGTTTGGTTGGGTTTGAAGGTGCCGTCCTTGTAGCCGGACACGATGCCCTGGTCCTTCAAATACTTGATCGCCTCGTAGTTCGGGTGACCGGGCTTGATGTCGGTGAACACCAACGTGCTTTCAGGCCGCATGGGCTCGCTCACGCCCACCAGCGCACCGTTCTGGGCGCGGAAGACGAGAGGGGAGTCGCCGGACGAGACAATCTTGATTTTGGCGATCCCGCCCTTGAAATCGGCTTTGGTGATTGCATTGGGCGTGATATCCGCCTCGCCTTGCGTTGCCGTGATTTCGACCGCTCCGCTGAAATTCACAGCAGGGGCCAGGCTTCCGCTGTCATCGAGCGCAATGATTTTGATGGTTTCGACCATATTTCGTTGGAAGGCGCCGTCATGCTCGATTTTGAAACTGGAGACGGGGCTCACGGTTTCCACAAATTTCACCTGATAGGCACTTTTGCCGATCATCACATTCGCGGTGCCGGCCACATCGCTCTTCACGTAAAGCTTCAGCGTGGAATTCACAAAGTCGGCTTTGGTGAACACCTTTTTAAGCAGGGTTCCCGTGCCATCAATTGAGGCGCGGATCTGGTCGTCGTCCTTGAGTTTCGAGACTTGTTTTTTCTCATCCGTGACCACGAGGCCGACGGCGTTGCCCAACAGGCTGACGGTTTCTCCGGTGATCTTGTATTGGAACAAATCGGATTCGTTTTGCGCAAGCACGGGTGCCTCGACGACTTCAACCGCGGGGGTTGGCTCAGGCGTTACCACCACGGGTGCCACTACTGGCTCCGGTGTGACGGGCTCAGGGGTTGGCTGGGCGGTGTTCGCTCCATTCTCGGGCACCGAGGTCTCGTTGGACGAGGCCACGCTGAACGAGCCGATGTTTTGGGTCACAAAGCTCATGGGATTCACAGTTTTGTCCTGGGCATCGCCAAGGCCAAGACCCGCGTTCACGGAATCAAAAAAACTGAGTCCCGCCTTGGCGGATTGGGCGGACGTGAAGGGCCAATACGGATGCCAGGGCGCGGAATCGCGGTCAATCTGGAAATGCAAATGGGGTGTCGTGGAGGTTCCCGTGTTTCCGCTGGTTCCGATCACTTGCCCCTTCAGCATATTCTGCCCTTCGCTGACATCCAGCCGATCCATATGGTCGTAGCAGGAATACAGCGTGGTGCGCTGGCCGGGATTCTCGGGGTCCGGCACGTTCGGATGCTCGATCACAATGTGATGGCCAAAGCCCGAGTTGATGTTCGATACTTTCACCACTTTTCCATTCGCGACGGCGTGCACCGGCGTGCCGATGGGCATTTTGATATCGATCGCCAAATGGCTGCCCACATTCTCCTTGTGGTCGAACTCGTAGTCGCCCAAGTACACCACCGGGTAGGTGATCTTGGTGTTGCGAATCAAGGTCTGCGACTCATCGCCCCACACCAACTTGTCGGTGGGGAACTGCATTTTGGCCAAATCGTAGGCCGGAAGATCGATCAGCATGTTTTTTGGGATCTGATCGTAATGCACGCTCATATCGGCTTTGCCATCCATCCAATGCGTCCAATCCGGCACTTTCGCCACGGGCATCACGGTGCCGTTGAATGGTTGGGGGGTATCAAGAATGCTGGCCTTGAACCAAATTCCCGTCCGCTCACCCGTGTAAACCAACACCATCAACACGATGGTTCCGAGCACGGTTAGGGTGACCCGCATGGCCATCAAGGCCTTGTGGGAAAAATGCGACAAAAGCCACAGCCTGGTCTTCAGATAAACGCTGTGGTTCAGCCGATGCTTTCGGATTTTGCGTATTTTGGTTTTCATTTTTTTGTTTCTCTTATCTAAAAAGAATCCTATTATTATAGCAGAAATCCCCTCTATCTTCAATGCCCCGACCCCATGCGCGTCGAGTCCCTGCACATTCAAGGCTTTCGGAATCTCAGCAAGACGTCTCTGGAATTCGATCCCGAGCGCAATTTTGTGGGCTTCATCGGTTCGAATGGACAGGGAAAGACCAATATTTTGGAATCGCTTTTTTTGCTGGGCATCTCGAAATCGTTCCGCACCACGGAAAATGAGGAAATGGTCGGATTCGACCAGGATTTCTTTTCCGTGAAGGGCGTGATCCAACGCAAGGACGACCCTCTCACCGCCGAGGTCATCATGACCCGGAAACCCCTGAAAAAAACGCTCAAGGCCAACGGCGCCGTCAAAAAGGCGAGCGATTTCATCGGCCACCTGAGCGTGGTTTTTTTCTCGCCCGACGACTTGGGCATGGTTCATTTGTCGCCCAGTTTGCGCCGACGCTATCTCGACCTTCTTTTGTCCCAGTTGGACCGCGACTATTTGGAAAACGCCCTTCGCTACCAATCGGCCCTCAAGCAACGCAACTCGCTTCTCAGGCAGATCGGCGATGGCGGAGCGCAGGAAGGCGAATTGGAATTCTGGGACCAGGAACTTTCACGCAACGGAGCCGTGTTGATCGCCAAGCGGATCGACGTGATCGAACGCATCGGCGCCTTCGCCACCCCCTACTATAAGGAGGCCACAGGCACGGGCGATACGCTTTCGCTCGAATACCAACCCTCGGGAGGGGGCACTCCGGACGCCGACATGCTTTTCGGAATGTTCAAGAAAAACCATTCCCGCGACATCGCTTTGGGCTCCACCCAGTCCGGTCCGCACCGCGATGATTTGCGTTTTTTGTGCAACGGGCACGACCTGGCCTCGTTCGGCTCAAGGGGGGAGTGGCGCAGCCTCATCCTCACCCTCAAATTCGCGGAAATCGAATTGTTGAAGGCGAAGAACGGCGAATCGCCCATCCTCCTTTTGGACGATGTGTTCTCGGAATTGGACGAAAGCCGACAGAAGACGCTCTTCAATTCGATCGCCGGTTGCCAAACCTTCATCACGACGACGCATCGGGAATTTTTGGACGTGATCGATGCGGAGAAGCAGATATTTGTGGTTGAGAATGGGGTTGTGGCCCCTTCATGAGCCCCATTTTTTCATTCCGCACTTGTTGCGGAATCTCCATTGTTCGGCAAATAGTTGAGATTCCTGCCTGCGCAGGAATGAAGAAAATTACGAGTGCACAGTAATCCGTTTTTTATTTGACTTCACCCCTCTTTAACTGTAAAGTCTTTTCGTTTTCTGGACTTTCCACCTTTCATTGCAGGAAGGCGAGAGGCCAAAAAATCTATTCATAACTTATCTGCTTAATTTTTACGTATGTTCAAGATTGTAGACGAGAAGCTCTCAATGGAAGACCTGTTGGGAATGACCGAAGACTTCGTGAAGCCCGAAATGGGTGTCGTGGTCAAAGGCAAGGTCATCGCCATGAAGAAGAACCACGTGATCGTGGACCTGAACGGCGTGGCCGTCGGTATCATCGCCGGAGCCGAAACGCACGATAGCGCCGGCACCATCCGCACCTTGGCCGTGGGCGACGAAGTCCAGGCCGTGGTCGTCGAAGACGAAAACGAAAGCGGCATGGTCGTCCTCTCCCTCCGCAAAGCCTCGCAAGCCACGGCTTGGGATCGCTTCGAGAAGGCGTTCAAGGACGGCGAAATCGTCGAGGTGGTTGTCACCGAGGCGAACAAAGGAGGTTTGCTCCTCGATGTCGATGGCATCAAGGGTTTCATCCCG
>JACRIF010000061.1 GCA_016220125.1 Candidatus Peregrinibacteria bacterium | reverse complement strand
TGGCCCTGTTTTTTGTGGGTGTGACACCCGTCATGCACGATTTCTGGAACGACAAGGACCCCATGGTGAAAATGAACAACATGGTGAATTTCCAGAAGAACACGGCCCTGCTGGGCGCCGCGTTGATGCTCCTCCAGATCTCCGACTGGGGCTGGGTGCTGAGCGACCTGTGGAAATAGTTTGAAATCGCTCAAAGGGGCCGTCCGAAGAATGGGCGGCCTTTTTGAGTTTTGAGTTTTCGGTTTTGGCTGATTCCTGCCTGTCCGCCGTAGCTTGAGCGAAGGCGGATGTCCTGAGTTCTAGTGTTAGCAGATTAGCGATTCAGCTTACCGCTCATCATAGTTCTTCCGCTTCAGGAATTCGGTGGCTTTTTTGAGTTGCTTCAAAGTGGCGGGGCTCAGATGGTGCTCGATGCCGTGGATGTCTTGCTCCTGGATTTTTTGGGGGACGCCGAGGAGCGTGAAGAAACCGGTGAGCACGCGGTGCCGTTCCGCGACTTTTTTTCCGATCGCCCTACCCTTGGGCTTGAGTTTCAGGGGCTGGTAGGGCTTGTAGTCGACCAGGCCTTCCTTCTTCAAGCGTTGCATCATCTGGGTGACGGAGGGTTTGCTGAGGCACAGGTCTTTCGCGATGTCCGATATGCGGACATAGCCTTTTCCCTTGTTGAGATTGTAGATGGTTTCCAAGTAGTCTTCCTGTTCCATGGGGTGTGTGAATAGGGGATACATACCCATTATAGGGGGTGGAAGAGCCATTGACAAGGAAAAACGTAGGTGCTATTAATAATGTTAGTACAACCTAACTTATAAGGGCCGGAAGGCCGAAAACGGATATGTTTTCAAGAATTTTCAAGCGATTTGGCAAAAAGGAGCCGGCCAAGGTGATCGATGAGCTGATGCGTGAGACCCCCGCGGGGGTGGTCACGGCGGATGGCTGGCGCAAGGCGGTGGAAACGCCTTCGTTGCCCGAGGTCCACTCCTCGATTCCCGTGAACTCCAAGGGTAGTTTTTGGCACAAGTTGTTCGTGTTCGCGGGGCCGGGGTGCCTGGTGGCCGTCGGCTATATGGATCCCGGAAACTGGGCCACCGACTTGGCGGGTGGCGCCCAATTCGGATACACGCTTCTGTCGGTCATCCTCGTTTCAAACATCATGGCCATCATTCTTCAGCACTTGGCGCTGAAGCTGGGGATTGTCTCCGGGCGCGACTTGGCCCAGGCCTGCCGCGACCATTATTCAAAACCCGTTTCGGTGACCCTGTGGATCCTGTGCGAAATCGCGATCATCGCGTGCGACCTGGCCGAGGTTATCGGTTCGGCCGTGGCCCTCAATCTGATGTTCAAGATCCCGTTGGTCGTGGGCGTGGTGCTCACCGCGTTGGATGTCCTGCTGGTGCTGTATCTTCAAAACAAGGGCTTCCGCTACATCGAGGCTATGGTGGTGGGGCTCATCGCCATCATCGGCGGCTGCTTCGCCTACGAGATGATCGTCTCGGTGCCGTCCGTCATCGGCATCTTGGGCGGATTGATCCCCAAGTCCGAGGTCGTCACGAATCCCTCCATGCTCTACATCGCCATCGGCATCTTGGGCGCGACGGTGATGCCCCACAATTTGTATTTGCACTCCAGCATCGCCCAGACGCGGGCCTACGAGCGAAACGACGCGGGAAAGGCCATGGCCATCAAGTACAGCACCATCGACTCCACGTTCTCGCTCATGCTCGCGCTGTTCATCAACGGGGCGATCCTGATCCTCAGCGCCGCCGCGTTCCACGGATCCGGGCACCAGGACGTCGCGGACATCAACGACGCCTATCATTTGCTGAGCCCCTTGTTGGGGGCCTCGTTCGCCAGCATCCTGTTTGGGGTGGCGTTGCTCGCCTCGGGCCTCAATGCGACCCTGACTGGCACCATGGCCGGGCAGATTGTCATGGAGGGGTTCATGAATATTCGGGTGCGCCCCTGGGTGCGCCGACTGATCACCCGTTCGATCGCCATCGTCCCCGCGGTCATCGTGGCCGGGTTCTACGGCGACGCGGAGGGGGGTGTGGGCAAGTTGCTCATCTTGTCCCAAGTCGTGCTTTCCCTCCAACTCGGCTTCGCGGTCGTGCCATTGGTGATGTTCACCAGCGAGAAGCGGAAGATGGGGCGTTTTGTGAATGCGTTCTGGTTGAAGTCGGTGGCGTGGCTGATCACCGCCGTCATCATCGTGCTGAATGTGTACCTGCTTTTCCAGACGCTTTCCTCATGGCTCTCATAGGCAATGGTCTTGGGCTGGCCTTGTGTGCCCTAAATGGGTACACTTTTGGGCGTTAACGCTGAGCGATCGACTTATGATGAAGGTGCTGGCCCAGAACAAAAAGGCGACTTTCGACTACGAGGTCCTCGAGGAGTTCGTGGCTGGCATCGTGCTCACCGGGCCCGAGATCAAATCCGTGCGCGCGGGCCATGTGACGTTGAAGGGGTCGTATGTGTCGGTCCTGGGCAACCAGGCATGGGTGAAGGGCATGAACATCGCCCGGTATCCGTACGATTCCTCGCCGGGCTACGAACCGTTCCGCGACCGGAAACTGTTGCTCAACAAAAAGGAGATCGAAAAGATCTCGAAGAGCCTCAAGACCAAGGGGTGCACCGTCGCCTCGCTGGCCATCGGGCTCGAGGGTTCCTACGCCAAGCTCCAAATCGGCATTGTCCGCGGGCGCAAAAAAGAAGACAAGCGCGCCGTGATCAAGGATCGCGAAAACAAGCGCACCGTGGATCGCGCGATCCGGGCGTTTAGGGGGTAACTGTTGTTTCAAGACCACCCCGGTCCGGTGTCCACCGGACCACCCCTCCTTCTCAAGGAGGGGAAACTTTGGAGCGGCAAATTTTATGCCGAAAACTGAATGCAATTTGTAATCGTAGGAATCGCGCACGACAGGGGTCACAAGCTTTTGGATGCACGGCGATTGATGAAGGGCGAAACGAGATCCGGGGACCCGTGGCCGTGGTCGAAGCCGGTTCTCGGTATTTAGATGATTACACGGCCCATGGGCCCCGGCGTGTTTTTTCCGGGGGCTTTTTGCACGCCCAAAAAGCCCCCGCCCGCCCGGCGAGGGCAAAAAAACAAAAACAAAACCCATACAGCGATTATCGGAATGGAGGTTAGAACAGTGCCTTCTGGATCGGCTCTCCGAATTTGACTTTGATGGTTTTGGCCGGTCCTCCGGCGGATTGCCAAGCCTGTTCAAAGAGGCTCCGCTGGGTCTCGGCCAAGGCGGGGTT
>JACRIF010000062.1 GCA_016220125.1 Candidatus Peregrinibacteria bacterium | reverse complement strand
CTCCTCGTCGTCCTCGCGGTCGAGATAGACGATTTCCTCGAACGTCTCCTCGCCATTGGCCTCCATCTCGGGTTCGGGGATTTCGATGACGGTGGCATCGTCCTCGTGCTCCACCGCCTCGGTCTCATGTTGAACCTCGGCATCCAACGGCAAAACAATCTTATCGGATTCATCCTCGAGGATTTCATCGGCCTCGAACAATTTTTCCTCCTCCTCTTCGGCCAGGATGTTGCTGTGCTCGATAAACGCGACTTTGTGCTCGACGTGGGCGTCTTTCACATTGTCGTCGAAATCCTTGTACTCGTCGGTCATGCGGCCTTCGAGGTAATGCTCCAGGCGGGCCACCAGCCGCTTCTTCTGATCGTGCTCCAATTCCTCGCCGGCCTCGACAATGGATTCTGCCACCCGGTCGCGGCGAACCTTGGAAAGGATTTTCAAGGACTCCTCATCGGACTCCTCTTCCTCTTCGGATTCGGACTCGGCGAACTCCTCGAGTTTTTCCTGGATTTCCTCAAGACCGCAAACACCGCCACGCATCATGGCTTCGATTTCGCGAACCCACTCAGCGTGCTCAAGCTCGTCGATCTCGCTCCTCAACTCCTCGTAGGGCTCAAGCTCCTCGCCCAACGATTCCAATCGCTCCTTTTTCCCCTCCATGTCCTCATGGCCCATTTCGGCCACCCACTCGGTTCGAACCCGGGCAGGAAGGATATTGTCCGAAACCGCTTTCGCGAGCTTGCTTGAATATTCCCAATCCATCCTGAGGCATTCCTGGTCGCACGTCCGCTCAAATTGATTCTTGAGCCCCTTGTGATCCAACAGATCGAGCAGGTTCTCCAAACGCTTCAAGGGTCGCCCCTCCAAGGTCTCGCGAATCTCTTCCCATAGTTCGGTGTACGGCTCCAGGATTTCGTCCATGGCTTCGATCGTTTCGGATTTGGTCTCGTTGTCCAATTTGCGGAAATGGCCCATGAAGCGCTGAAGAACGCGGAAACCGATAATCCCTTCGGCGCGCACCCCCGAAAGCAGGCTGAAAAATTCCTTTTCCAATTTCAAGCTCTCCATTTTCTCCTCATGTTTTTTATGTCCTTCGGCCTTGGGCAAGAGCTGGCCCACTTTTTCCAAAAAGGCGCGCCGCTCCTCGACCGACATTTCCAGAAACCCCTTCGCATCGGGAATCTCGATTTCGACCCCGTCACCGATCGCCAAGACCCCGTCCTCAATGAGTTCGTTCTCGGACAACGCATCAAACGCCTCGCGGTCGGCCCGCATCGCCTCGAGCTCTTCGTGGACCGCCTCTTGGATGGTTGCCGCCTGGCCCACAAAGTCGACCTGATCCGTCAACACCAACCGGGACATCAATTCATCTCGATCGTCCTCGGAAAGAATCTCGTCGGCCATCGCGAATTCGATTTCATTTTCAATCTCTTTCACCGCGCGGATCGCCATGAATCTTTTTTCCACAATCCAATGATGGAACCCGACAAGGCCCTCCTCGGTGTTTTCTTTGCTGTCGGCCGCCATGCGGTATTCGCCCACCGTCTCCTCGGTGGCCAACCCCTCATCTACAAAAAAATCCAAGAGCGCATGGATCTTGGAACGTACTTCAATCACGCTATCGTTAAACGGGGTCTCGTTTTGGGAACGCCAATTCACCTTCTCCCTAATCCTCCCACCAGGCTCTTCCGATGATTCTGTATCGGGCCGAATTTCCATCTCAATAAAATGATAGACCTTAGTAATTTTTAATATTAAATCAATTCACCGGGATCGCAATGGGATTTCTAAAATTTCCATTCACAAAATGTAGGATTATTTTATGGATATTATTTTGTCAATGCAATAGTTTTTTTGGGAATCAAAAATTCCCCCTTCCCGGTGCGAGACCGGGTAGGGGGAATCCTGAGTTGATTTTGAGACTATTTGACCTTGGAAAGCTCCTCGTCGATCACCGTCTTGAAGGCGGCAAACGGCTGGGCTCCCGAGATCATGCGGCCGTTGATGAAGAAAGCGGGGGTTCCGGAAACGCCGTAGGACTGACCCTCTTGGTAATCCTTCTCGATCACGCTATCGAACTTCTTGGTCTCGAGGCAGTTGTTGAACTTGCTGGCGTTCAATCCGAGTTCCACCGCCCATTTTTTCAAATTCTCGACGCTGAGGCTGGGCTGGTTGGAATACACTTTGTCGTGGAATTTGAAGAACATCTCGTCCCCATCCTGGTCACGCGCGCATTCGGAAGCCAAAGCGGCCGGCCTGGCATTGGCGTGAAAACCCAAGGGGAAATGGCGGAACACCATGCGAACCTTACCCTTGTCGATGTATTCGGAAATGATCTGGGCCAAGGCGCCTTCGTAGAAGCGACCGCAGAAGGGACATTCGAAATCGGAGAACTCAACCAAAGTGACAGGGGCGTTCTTGTCGCCTTTCATCGGGGAGCCGGCGATGCTGACATCGACGGGGCCGGTGGGCGCGGCGGGGCCGGCCTGCTCGGCCTGCTTTTTGGCGATATAGGCATCAATGCCCTTTTCGACTTTCGCATTGAAATCCTTATCATCACCCTCTGATTTTCCATCCTTAAACAAGGAGACCCCGGAAAGGGCAAGCGAAGCCACGGAAAGAACCACGGCGAGCGTCAGTAGCCTGCTGGATAATTTTGTTGTCATAATTAATAAATTATATATTTCAGATTTTCATCATAACCACCTGCCTTGAAAAAATCAAAAAAAACGGGTTGTTTTCAGACGATTTCGGGCAACTTGGCAAGAGGTTTTTTTGATACATTTCCATCGGCATATGATTTTTAAATTAGCACTTTGAATGTCAAAACTTTGTCACGGCTTGTGGCGATGCACCATGCGGACTAAAATAAAAACAATTCACCATCCATTATGAAAATAAAAATCCTGGACACCCCTTACCATCTTTCTCTCTTGGCCACGCTTGGAAGGCCAGATGTTTTTCAACCGCAAATCAGCCAATTGGTCGAATCGCTTTACGTGGATATGTTCGGCGCCGTGATGGATGAGGAACTGGAGCAGGAAAAAGTGAAAATCAAAACACGGATCTTCAAAAAAGAGCCCAAGGAGGGATTTTTCACGGGGAGCGTTTTGAAACGCAAACAGCACGTCGTGGTCGCCGATGTCCTGCGCGCGGGGATGCAACCTGCCAACCTGTTTTACCTGAAGCTTTGCTCGCTATTGGATCCGCGCTTTGTGCGGCAGGACCATATCATGAGCCAGCGCGCCGATGCGCCGACGGGCGTGACCCACAGCAACCTGCTCGGTTCCAAAATCGGGGGCACGATCAAAAATCGGATTGTCTTCATTCCCGATCCCATGGGCGCCACCGGCAACAGCGCAACCGAGGTGATTCAGCATTACCTGAAGCACTATGGAACACCCAAAAAATTTGTGCTCGTGAATTTGGTGATTACCCCGTTTTATCTGGAGAAATTGAAAAGCCTGAAGGCCGATATCCGCGTCTATGCCGCGCGTCTGGATCGCAAACTGACCCGGGACAGCTTCATCGTTCCCGGATTGGGAGGCGTGGGGGAGATGATCAATAACACCAAAAAATAATCACAAGCGGTAAGCTCTAAGCGGTAAGCCATAAGCTGGGATGGCTTAAAGCTTAATGCTTACCGTCTAAAGCTTAACTATGCTCGAAGACCGCCCCTTCAAAGATCGACAGGATGCGGCGCGAAAATTGCTTCCGTTGCTTCAAAAATACAAAAGCAACAAGGATGCCATCCTGTTGGCCATTCCCCGCGGGGCGTTGGAGCTTGGGGTGGTGTTTCGGGATGAACTGAAGCTTCCGCTCGACATTGTGGTGACCAAAAAAATAGGAGCCCCGAACAACGAGGAGTACGCCATTGGATCCGTGGCACCGGATGGCTCCGTTGAGGTCAACCAAGCGGTTGTCGAATCGGCTGGCATCCCCCCACGCTTTATTGAAGAGGAGGCCCAACGACTGAAGCATGTGATCAAACGCCGATACGAGGAGTACCGAGGCTCCCCCATTCCCCCCAGCCTGAAAGGAAAGATCGTGATTGTGGTGGATGATGGAATCGCCACCGGCTTCACCACGCAAGCGGCAGTCCACTATATTCGACGCCAGAAACCCAAAAAAATCGTCTTGGCTGTTCCCGTTTCGGCGCGCGATTCCTACGAAAAGCTAAAACCCGAAGTGGACGAAATGATCTGCCTTGATACGCCTGAGGACTTTTACGCCGTGGGCCAATTTTACGAAACATTCAACCAAGTGGAAGACGACCAGGCGAAAAAACTGTTGGCGTTTCGAACCATTTAAAATTCCAACTTTCAACACAAAAAACCCCAAGAATGGCATAACCTTGTACCCTTTT
>JACRIF010000059.1 GCA_016220125.1 Candidatus Peregrinibacteria bacterium | reverse complement strand
GGAATTGGGGGTAGCTATGGACCCGGGGAATGGGAAAAGGAAAGCAGGGAGGTGCGGGAAATGATTTTGGAAAACAGGAAATTCGGACATAAAAGGGCGGAGCGCCGAGCTCATGACGAGGATTTGTTGGAGGGGGGAAGTGAAATCGTGGATGTCGGCCAGAAATCGAGTCGGATGGTCGTCACTCCGGAACAAATCGAAAAAGCTCGCAAGCAGATGCAGGATCGTTTGAGCTGAAGACCCGGTCTGATTGGATCTGAGAAGTAGAGTCTGCTTCGTATTTCAGCTCATGGCCTCCAGTTTTTTGAGTGCGTCCTGAAGGTCCTTCGCCAGTGGCGCTTTCAGCTCAATTTCCTTCCCCGTGCTCGGCAGTTTGAATTTCAAAGAGGCCGAATGCAGAAATTGGCGGGCGAGGCCCGTTTTTTCCTTGAGCCATTCGTTGGTGGTGGCATCGCCGTAGCGGTCGTCGCCGGCCACGGGGTGGCCGATGGAGGCGAAATGCACGCGGATCTGATGCGTGCGGCCCGTGACGATCTGCACTTCGACCAGGCTGAAGTCGCCGACATATTTGATCACCTCGTAGTGGGTCAACGCGTATTTGGCGTGCTCGCTCGCCGAAATCCTCACCTTTTTCTCGCCCAGGGTTTTTAAAATCGGGGCCTCGATGCTGCCGGTTTTGGGGCTCAGGTGCCCGTTCACCAAAGTGATGTATTTTTTGGTGACATGGTGCGCCATGATCTGCCCCGAGACCATCCGGTGGGCATGGTCGTTTTTGGCGGTGATCAGCAATCCCGAGGTGAATTTGTCGATGCGGTGCACGATGCCTGGGCGCATTTCGCCGCCAATGCCCGACAGGCTATCCTTGCAATGGTGCAGCAGGGCGTTCACCAAGGTGCCCGACACGTGCGCGCCGTGGTCCGTGGGGTGCACGGGCATGCCAGGGGCCTTGTTCACGACCACCAAGTCCTTGTCCTCGTAAATAATATCCAACGGAATGTTTTCGGCTTGGATGCCGGTTTCGCGCACTGAGGGGATGATGACGACGAGTTCGTCCCCCTCGAGCATGCGGGTGCTGGCCTTGGTGACTTTTTTATGGTTCACGAAAACCGATCCGCCCTTGATGAATTTCTGGATGAACGAACGGGTGAATTCCGGCTTGTCGATGGCGAGGAACTGGTCCAGTCGCATTCCTTTCTCGGCCGCGGTGACAGTGTAGTGGCGCATGGATCCGCTCACGTTTAGGGCCTCGGGCCTTAGGAGCCAGGAGATTTTATCACCGATCGTCACTTTAGTCCATCGGGGGCTCCGTTTGATAATAATGGGGAAAGAACGGTGTATGATTGGGATGAGAGTTTAAAAATTTATAATTAAAAATTAAAAATTCTTGGATATGCCCTTCCAAAACATTCCCTTCTACGACCCGCTTAAAACCTACGACCAGAATTGCCACGAGGGCCCGTTTGGGGCTTTCGCCGATGATCAGGCGTACCCGAATGTCGGGGAACCCCAGATTGAATTTTTGCGCCAGAAAATTTCCTCCGATTTCGGGATTCCCGCGGGGCCGTTGCCCAATTCCAAATTCGTCAAAGCCGCCTTTCGCAAGGGGTTTGACCTGCCGATGTACAAAACCGTGCGCACCCAGGCGCATCCGTGCAACGGGTTCCCCAATGTGGTGCCGGTTGGGGTGGAAGGCGACCTGACCTTGGAAAAGGCGACGCAGGGCTTGGTGACGGAAGCGGATTTCACCCCGCCCATCGCGATCACCAATTCATTCGGCGTGCCCTCCCTTGATCCGAAAGAGTGGCAGCCCGACATGCGCGAGGCGGTCGAGGCCGCGGGAAACGGCCAGGTGATGATCGCCAGTTTTCAGGGCACGAACCGGGGCCAGGGGGTCGAGGCGTTTGTTCAGGACCATGTGCTGGGCGCGCGGTTGGTCAAAGAGACGGGCGCGAAAATCATGGAGCTCAATCTCAGCTGCCCCAACGAGGGAAAATCCACTTTGCTGTGCCACGACACCGATTTGGTCGAGCGGATCGCGACCGAGATCAAAAACGAGATTGGCGACACGCCCTTGTTGCTGAAAATGGCCTATTTTCCGAGCGATGAGGGGTTGCTCGATTTTTTGAACAGGCTTTCATCCATCGTCCAGGGTTTTTCCGCGATCAACACCATCGCCTCCAGCGTGCGAAAGCCCAATGGCGAGCAGGCGCTCCCCGGCGAAAGACGCCTCGTCAGCGGCGTGTGTGGCGCCCCCATCAAATGGGCGGGGCTCGAGATGGTTAAGAGGATGGATGCCATTCGCCAACGGTTGCAGCGCGCCTTTGTCATTGTCGGCGTGGGCGGGGTGACCACGCCGCAGGATTATCTCGAATACAAAAGCGCGGGCGCCGAAGCGGTCATGAGCGCCACCGGGGCCATGTGGAACGCCGAGTTGGCGAGAGAGATCAAAGGGGTATGAGCGCGGACCCCCTTGGGACTTAAGACTCTCGCTTGAGGCTTTTGAGCTTTTTTAGTTTGACTTCTCTGGATTTCTCCGTAGAATACCGTTGTCAAAGACAGCAGGCAATCCCCACGTGGGGAGGTAAGTCCCGCCGAGACGCAGCCGATTTCGAATATCCTATTCCGAATTGTCTCGTTCTGTCCCCGACAGCGAGATTTTTTTTAACTCGCAACTCGTAATTTTTAATTCTTAACTAACCGATATGGCAGTCACCAAAGAGAAAAAGGGTGAACTCCTCAAGGAACTGAACGATCTGTTCAGCCGCTCCAAGTCCGTGGTGTACGCGGATTACAAGGGGTTGGGAGTGTTCCCCATGTCCGATCTGCGCAAGCGTTTGCGCAAGGCCAATGCCGAGTGCAAAGTGGGCAAGAAAACCCTCATGCGCCGCGCTGCCGAGGCCAACAAGTTCCCCGCGGTCGGTCCCGAAATGATGACCGGTCCCGTGGCCGCGACCTTCCTCTACACCGAGGATTTCGCCGCGTTCAAGGCCCTCTACACCTTCTCCAAGGAGCAAGACAAGTTCAAGATCCTGGGTGGAGTCGTCGGAGGCAAGGTCGTCGGATTCGAGGATATCAAGAAGCTGGCCCTGGTGCCCACTCGTGAAGAGTCGCTCGCCAAGATGCTCGGCTCCATGATGTCTCCTGTTTCCGGTTTTGTCCGCATCCTCAACGCCTACAAAGAGAAATTGCAGGCCGGCGCCCCCAAGGCCGAGGCTCCTGCGGCCCCTGCCGCCGAAGCAGCCCCTGCGGTTGCCGCGTAAGTGTTGCCCTTAAGTTTTCAAGCGTTCAAGTTTTCATTTATTAATCATTAATTTCAAACTTATGTCAGACGAAATCGTTTTGCCAGCCCACAGCCAGAAAATCCTCGATGAGGTCAAGAAATTGACCGTCCTCGAATTGGCTGACTTGGTGAAGGCCATGGAAAAGGAATTCGGTGTTTCCGCCGCAGCCCCTGTGGCCGCCGCTGGTGCCGCCGCTGGTGCCGCCGCCGAGGTGAAAGACACCTTCAACGTCGAGCTCACCGCCGCCGGAGCCCAGAAGATCAACGTCATCAAGGTCGTTCGCG
>JACRIF010000058.1 GCA_016220125.1 Candidatus Peregrinibacteria bacterium | reverse complement strand
GAACCGGGTGCGCTGCTCATCGTTCATGATGAACCCGATCACATCGGTCAAATCCTCCTTGGTCACCACGGGATACTTGTCGACCGAGGAAATGCTGCCGTTCCTCATGCGCACCACAGGGCACTGCCCCACTTGCAAGTGAAGGTCGGGGGAACCCGAATCGATCACCTCGACGAGCAGTTTTTTGAAGTCGGCTTCGAGCATTTTTTTGTTTGATATTTGCTATTTGAAATTTGCTTAACGTTTCAGCCTTCAAATTTCAATCTTATTATTATACCAAATTTCACTCTTATTTTCAAGGGCAGTGGCACATAAAAAAACGGCGGCGACACCCCCTAAGTCGCTCAACCCCGCTTTATTACCCCACCTCGCCCCCGACCGCAGAGCGGAACCGCGCCTCAATCCTCCGAAGAAACTCGTGATCCGCATGAAACGCCACCTGCCCCTCCCCGGCAACCCAATTCGCGCCCGGCATCCGCGTATCGGACAGGGAGGCATCGTCGTCCAGCAAGGTCCACCCCTTGCGGTCGATCGGTCGCCCCTTTCGGAGCGATTCCATCATGAGCAGAATGTAGGCATGGCAATCCATGCCGCGCTCAAGAACGGAGCCGTCCGGATTCTTGATCCGCGCGGCCTTTCGCGCGGCGATCCGTTCAATCAAGACCTGATCCAAATCATCATCGGGTTTTGGATCCACCTCCTCCGCGCCTTCCGCGATCAAAACCCTCCAACCCGCGATCGTTTCCGACCCCGGGTCGGACCGCCTGAAAACCACATTCAGATGGCATTCATTTTCCACCAACGGAGTTTTGTGCGTGTCCAACGCCCTCACCTTGGCCGCAAAGCTTGTCTCGGGGATGAGAAGCAGGGTGGGTTTCTTGAAGGTGGCCGCGACATCGAGCATTGCGGGCGTGAAAACCCGGGCGACCTCCTTGAACGTAGGCACGGGCGCGTCGCCCGCTTTCGCTTCGCCACGCTTGCCAAGGATTCCGAAAAACCGAAGCGTTTCCAAGCGCTCGGCGTATTGTTTTTCAAGGCCGAGCCCCTCGACCGAGGCTTTTGACAATTCCTTCGCCATTTTATTTTGGGTTATCGTTCCCTTGATTGTTTTATAGCAAATTCCACTCTGAAAATCAACAGTCTCAAGCGAGAGTCTCAAGTCTCAAGGCAAAAATCACACTTGAGACTCGCACTCGCACTGATTTTTGATACAATAGGCTCAAATTCCTTCAAAAAAAATATGGACAAGAGGCAAGCGCACGAGCGCATCGCAAAGCTCAGGGAATGGCTAAAGCAATGGAACTACGACTATTTCGTGATGAACAAAAACGACGTGTCGGAAGCGGCCCGCGACAAGATCAAAAAAGAGCTGATCGAGCTCGAAACCCTGCATCCCGAATTCATCACGCCCGACTCCCCCACCCAGCGCGTGGGCAGTGTTTTGAGCGGAAAGTTCGCGAAGATCCAGCACATCACCCCCAAGCAGTCCCTGATGGACGTTTTCTCCGAATCGGAACTGCGGGACTGGGAGGAGCGGAACCAGAAGCTGGTGCCTGGGGAAAAATTGGACTATGTGAGCGAGCTCAAGATCGACGGGCTCAACATCTCGATCATTTACGAGAAAGGAAAATACTCGAAAGCCCTGACCCGAGGCGACGGAGTCCATGGCGAGAATGTGACGCATACGGTGCGCACCATCGAAAGCGTGCCCATGGAACTTTTTGAGGTGGATGGATTGAGGCTCGAACAGTATCCGACCATCGAAGTGGGCGGTGAAGTGTTCATGAGCAAAAAAGCGTTGGCTGAGATCAACAAGCATGAGGCCGAACCCTTCGCCAACCCCCGAAACGCGGCAGCCGGCACCGTGCGCCAGCTCGACCCCGCCGTGGCCGCGAGTCGTCATTTGGAAATGTTTTTCTACGCCCTCAACTTCGTCGGCCACTCCCAACTCCCCACTCCCAGCTCCCAGCTTGACCTATTGAAAACCCTGCAAAAACTGGGATTCCCAGTGAACAAAAATTTTATTCATCATGCGTCGCTGGACTCTGTTCAAAAGGAGATGGCGAAAGTCGGCAAAAAACGCGACTCGCTCCCCTACGACATCGACGGGATCGTGGTGAAGGTGAATGATTTCCGCCACCAGAAACTGCTAGGCTCCACCGCCAAGTGCCCGCGCTGGGCCGTGGCCTACAAGTTCCCGGCCGAGCAATCCACCAGCCAAATTTTGGATATCAAGATCCAGGTGGGGCGCACCGGGGCGCTCACCCCCGTCGCGATCCTCAAACCCACCGAGGTCTCCGGCTCCACCGTGAGCCGGGCGACGTTGCACAACGAGGATGAGATCAACCGCAAGGATGTCCGGATCGGCGACACCGTGGTCATCCAAAAGGCCGGCGATGTGATCCCCGAAGTCGTGCAACCCATCAAGGAACTCCGGACGGGAAAGGAGAAAAAATTCCATATGCCGTCCAAATGCCCTGTTTGCGACGGAAAAATCGAGCGGGCCGAGGGCGAGGTGGCGAGCCGATGCGTGAACCCCGAATGCCCCGCCCGGCACGAACTCCAACTCG
>JACRIF010000056.1 GCA_016220125.1 Candidatus Peregrinibacteria bacterium | reverse complement strand
TTTTGTTTTCTGCAATCATTGAATCAATTATTTGATCATAAAGCAATTGATACGGCTTGACAGTTGTGATGGAAATATAAATTTTGAGAGAGGGGATAGTGTATAAATAAACTGTTCAGCCGAACACCAAATAGAATACACATTGACATCAAATAGAAGACAAATCGATCAGAAAAGTCCATTGGTGGTCAATCGGTCATCTATTTGTAGTCTATTTGAAATCGGTTGGCGGTTTTTTGGGTGGGGATCAGGTCGCCAAAAAGATGCCAACCGTGATCAGTTCGTAGCCGAATTGCAGGAAAATCCCCAAAGGGGAAATGCCGGTCGTGTCCGCGAGCAGCCGATCGAGGACGATGAGCACGATGAGGAGCACGGGCCCCTGCGAGAGATACCGCTGGTACCCGTCTTCCAAGCGACGCGGAATGAAAAGCGCAAGGAATTTGGAACCATCCAACGGGGCGATGGGGATGAGGTTGAAGAGGAACAGCACGATGTTCAGGCTGTAGATGGCGTGGAGGGAATCGGAAAGGATCAGGGGCATGGAGGGCGCGTATTTGAGCAGGACCGCGATCGCGAACGCGGAAAGGAGGTTGGTGAAGGGGCCGGCCATCGAGATGAGCGCCGCATCGCGGCGGGGGTGTTTTAAGTTGCGGTCGTTGTACGGGACGGGCTTGCCCCAGCCGAAGTGGGCGATGAAGATCATGAGGGTTCCGAGCAGATCCAGGTGGCGGAGGGGGTTGAGCGAGACGCGACCCTCCATTTTGGCCGTGGGGTCGCCCAGTTTGTAGGCCACCCACGCATGGGCCGCCTCGTGCACGGTGATGCAGAAGGCGAGGGCGATGAGGAGGGTGAGGATTTCAGCCATGGGATTCAATTTGACAAGGGTCAACCCCAATGATAGTTTATGTGGGCTAATTTTTAAAGACCGATTTTATGTCGAAATTTTGCGAGAAGTGCGCCAAGGGCCCCCAAGTGGGCAACACGGTCAGCCACTCCAACCGGAAAACCCTCCGCCGTTTCAACCCGAACTTGTTCAAGAAGCGCATTTTCGATCCTGCTACCGGAAAGGCTCCTCTCACCAAGCTCTGCGCCAAGTGCCTTCGCACCATGGCCAAGCCTGCCTAGTATCCGAAGGCGTCGAAAAGGTGGGATACGAGGCATCGTGTCTTTGTTTGTCAGTCGCGGAACGCATTCCATCGGCAGGAAAACACTACGGAGAGATCGCATAGTTGGTCTAGTGCGCCCGCTTGGAAGGCGGGTTCCCGGTTTATATCGGGACGAGGGTTCGAATCCCTCTCTCTCCGCCAGACTACGCTAAAGCTTCGTCTGGCTTCGCCAGAGAGTTTTTTAAAAAGCGGCCGACTTGTTCGGGCGCTATTATTTCGTTATCCTCAAAGCATGAAAATCTACAATAAATTGGTGCGAGACCGGATTCCGGAGATCATCGAGGCCGAGGGCAAAAAGGCCACGGTGAGGGTGTTGGATGAAGTTGAATACCGAAAGGCGTTGCTGGAGAAGTTGGTGGAGGAGGCGCAGGAGGCCCATGTGACCCGCGGGGATTCGAACGAGCTTGCCAAGGAGATCGGGGATGTCCTTGAGGTGGTCGATGCGCTCGTTTCGGCGTTTGGCCTCGATCGAAACGGGATCGAAGAGTTGAAAAAAAATCGAAGGGAGAAGCGCGGCGGTTTCAAAAAAAAATTGTTTTTGGAGTCGGCGGAGGAGTAGCCGGTTTCGGGGCAATGGTGAGGCGGGGCCAAAAATCGCTTTTGTTTTCGAGGGGCGTTTGATAGTGTGTAAATCAATTAACTCTTAATCAAAAAACATATGAAGAAAGTCAATCGTCTCGGCGTCCTGTCGGTCGCCAAATTTCAAGGCATGATGATGGCCCTGATGGGTCTTTTGTTCGGCATTATCGGAGGAGGCATGTCCTCCCTGCTGGGCGGTCTTGCGGCGCAATCGGGTGCTGATCTTGGCTTCATGGGGTCCGCGGGCTGGCTTTTGGTGCTCATCTTGCCCATCCTGTACGGCGTGATGGGGTTCATCATGGGGGCGATCGGCGCTTTCTTCTACAACATTGTCGCCAAGGTCGTCGGTGGAATCGAGATCGACCTCATTGACTAATCGCACTCCATGTCAGATCGACCCAAAGTCGGCATTGGCGTGATTGTTTTGAAAGACGGAAAAGTATTGTTGGGCAAACGCAAAAATGCCCACGGCGAAGGCTCCTGGAGCTTTGGCGGTGGGCATTTGGAATTCGGCGAGACGTGGGAGGAGTGCGCCAAGCGCGAGATGGCCGAGGAGTGCGGCACCACGATTAAGAACGTTCGTTTCGGCGCCGTCACGAACGATCATTTTGAAAAGGAGGACAAGCATTACATCACCTTGTTCATGATCGCGGATCATGATGCGGGCGAGCTTGCGGTGCTCGAGCCCGACAAATGCGAGCGTTGGGAATGGTTCGAGTGGAACGCGTTGCCCGAGCCGCTTTTCTTGCCGATTCAAAATTTGCTCAAGACGGGTTTTAATCCATTTTGAATTTGTGGTCGGGCAAGTTGAAGAGGCGGTCCGAATTGTATCGGACCGCCTCTCGTTTTTTGCCATGCCAAGGGTCTACGGCGAGGCCCAGGAATGATGGATTCGGATGACCTCGCGAACATCGATCGAGGTTCCGATGCCGGGGAGCGGCAGCTGAAGCCAGTGGTAGTCCAGGCCCAAAAGGTCGAAGAGCAGGTTGTGGGCCCAAAGCTTGTACTCCTCCATCGTCATCCAGAATCCGGCGATCCAGCCGGCCCGGAGGTTGGCGGGGAGCGCGCGGAACTGGAATTCAAGCGCGTCCGCGGCCGCCATTCCCTTGTCCGACGGCTCGATGGTGTGGGAAAGGAAGTTGAGCCAGAGGCGAAGAACGGTGTTCTCGTCAGGCTGGCCTGCGGCCTTGCCCGCCATGACCGCTTGGATGATACGGTGCAGATGCCCGACATGGGCGTCGCGCAGTTCAACCATGCGGCCCGCATCCCATTTCCCGTAGGGGGAGTGGTTGTTCTGGGAATTGGCGAACAGTTGCATGTGCGAGAGCATCGTGGGATGGCCCGCCTGCTCCTTGGTCATGGGCATCATCGCTTCGTTGAACTTGTGGATCTCAAACGAGTTGCCGTTGAAATCCTCGTGTTCCTCCGCCAACGTCAAATAGTGGCGGGCGGGAAAGCGGGGACCGTTGCAGTCGAGGCGGTCCACCCAGCGGGTGCACCAGACGGGGTAAAAAGCTGCCCCGTCCGGAAGCAGGTCCAGATAGGGCTGGATCACCTTGTCGCCCACGGTTTGGGGCTTGAGGTAGTGGGTGTGCGCCATGATCGCGTACACGGTCAGGAGGCGTTCGGCCTCGTTGAGGTCGGTGTTTTGAAGCGCCTCATCGATCAAAAGGCCGGCGGCCTCGGCGTGGCGAACCATGCGCGAGCTTTCGTTGTAGCGCTTGATGATGGCGCAACCGAAATCGTGAAGGACTCCCCCAAGAAAGCCAATGAAGGTCTCCTTGGGGTCGATGTCCAGGCGCGAGAACAGACGCAGGGCGTTGACGTAGTCAGCAACCACGTGCCCCGCGCCGTGCCCGGGGTCGCAGCGGTTGAGGTCGATGAACCCGCAGAGCGAGCTGAGGACGATCCTGAGCGCGTTCACGGCGCGGGTCAGAGCCTCGTGTCGATCCATGACGGCGACTTGGTCGAGCAGGACTTTGAGCCTCGGCTCAACCGCGGCGCGGATCGAGAGG
>JACRIF010000057.1 GCA_016220125.1 Candidatus Peregrinibacteria bacterium | reverse complement strand
TTTTTCCTGCAAGCCGAGATCCAGGGTGGTTTCGATTTTGGAATGGGAAATCGCTGGATCCTCGTGAGAGTGTTGGATCACGAAATCAACAAAATGCGGGGCCTTCTTTTCAGTTTTGGCGGGCCGAAGCGTGATTTCCTCGTCCTTCGCCTGATTGAATTCGGCCTCGGTGATCGCCTTGTTTTCAAGCATGGCGGCGAGCACGGCTTCCTGCCGTTGTTTGGCCGCCTCAAAATGTTTGAAGGGGTAAAAACGGTTGGGCGCCTGGGGCAATCCCGCCAAAAACGCGGACTCCGCTAGATCCAAGTTGTGCGCGGATTTGCCGAAATACTGCCAGGAAGCCGCCTCGACCCCGTAGGCCAAGCCACCAAAATAGATGGAGTTCATGTAGAGTTCGAACACGTCGTCTTTGCTGTGGATTCGGCTGAGGCGCAATGCCAATGCGCTCTCTTTGAGCTTTTGGCCAAAGGAGCGCGGGCGATCCGTGCCGATCAAATTTCGGACCAGTTGCTGGGTGATGGTGCTCCCGCCCGAAACCACCTCGCCCGCCGTGACGTTTTGCCACACGGCACGCAGGATGGAACCGAAATCGAGCCCGGAATGCTCATAGTAGCGTTGGTCCTCGGCCGACAGAAATGCGCCCTGGAGCGATTGCGGGATCTCGGACAACGGGACAAACGTTTGCCGTCCCTTGGCCGTGGACAGGGATTCGGAAAGAAGAAGTCCGTTTCGATCGTAAATCTTGAGGGTTTCCTGGGGCCGAAGCTCGACCAGCACTTTCGGCAACGGATAAAAAAGCAAAAAAAACAGGGCGGCGTTGCCGAATAAAAACAAGACGAAAATGATTTTCAACAGACGGGGAACTGACATTGATTTGAAAAAAGAACCTTGGTACGCTTTGGCACACTTCCTAACTAATGTACCATGAAAAAATCAGTGTCCTTCGCATTTGCCGTGGCGGTGGCATTCAATGCCCTTGGCAATGCGGCATTTGCCCAAAACGGAAACCTCAACTGGTTCGAGTCGCTCGACAACATGCAAAAGCTGAAGAGCTACACCGTGGCGCAGGTCATTTCGGCGGACGTGGAGGGGTCAATTGAGAAAGGTCAAACCGGATCGGGCAACCTCACACTCAATGTGAATAGCAGTGTCTTGAATCGGGAGGATTCCAAAATGGACACCAAGAACAGCATCACGGGCAAGTTGCATCTCAAGCTTGAGGGAAAGGACAAGCCCTTCGACGAGCTGGATGCGAATTTCAGGATCTCCGTCATCGCGATCGCGGGCCAGGACACCTACATTCGATTGGAAAAGGCGGATTTCGAGGCGAACGGAATCCCGGAAGCGGATCAGCAAAGCTACCAGGACGCCAAGACCCAATTCGGCGCCATGGTCGAGCCGGTGTTGTGGCAATGGATCCGCATTCCGAATCAAACCCTCGCGGGCGAGGTGGAGCAAAAAATGCCAATCGATGTCGGGGGCCTGAATATTGAGACCCTGAAAGCGGATCTGACGAAAAACGGCTTCAAGGAAACCCTCCGGAAAATGCTTGAAAACGAAATGGTCACCAAGGTGGATGGAGGATAGATGACCCAGGAAGACGCTGCGAAAGTGAATTCGGTGGTGGATCGCTTTTTCAAAACGGAATTCTTCAGGCTGAAATCGGAGTCGAAACCCAATCAGGAAGAGGCCACCACATTCATGCTCAACAAAAACCAGATTCTCAATTTTGTGCGGAACGCGAGCAAGGAGCTGGGGGAAAGCATTTCAAACACCGACCTGTCGGCCCTGCGCGAGGCCCTTCGGAAATTCTCGCTCAGCGGCTCTTTCCACCAGAACAACGAATTCGGGATTTTCGATCGCCTGAAGGTGAAGCTCCACTTGAAAAACCTGGAGCAGGTGTCCAACCTGAAACTCGATTACGCTTCAAAAATAGGCAACATCAATGCGGTGGAACCCCTCAAACTTCCGGCTAAATCGGTGACCTTGGAGGAATTGGGCCTGAATCTTCCTTCTGCGTCGGCCACGGAGCCGATGCTGGATTCGGGCGAGGGAACCTGGGAACCGGTGACCCCCGACATGATGATCCAGCCCGAACCCGGCCTCTAGGCCAGCACCCACTTTCCGCCGATTTCCCGTGCGACCCCCTTCAATTGCAGCCCAATCAATGCCTCGGACAGGCGGGCCACGTTGTAGGGGGTTTCGAGTGTCAGCTCATCGATGCTTTTGCCTTGGTTGGCGATCAGCCCGAGGATTTCAGACTCGAAGGTTGAATAGGAAAGGGGCAATTGGAGGGTCGCGTTTTCCATGCCGAATTCATCCAGGATATCCTGGGCCTTCTCAACCAATTTGGCCTCGCCACGACGAATCAAATGATTTGTGCCGCCCAACTCGCGTTTGGTGATGTCGTTGGGCACGGCAAACACTTCGCGCCCTTGTTCCAACGCATACCGCGCGGTGATGAGCGCGCCCGATTTTACACCGCCCTCCACAATCAGGACTCCGCGCGACAGTCCGGAAACGATTCGGTTGCGAAGCGGAAAATGGTGCTTGAGCGCGGGCGTGCCCAAGGGGTATTCGGAAACAAGGGCGTTCCCGCTTTTCAGGATTCGGACGAACAGACCCCCATTTTCAACGGGATAAACAACATCGACCCCGCACCCCAGCACCGCCACGGTCGGAGCCTTGTTTTTAAGCGCGACCTCATGCGCGGCCGCATCCACGCCCAAGGCCAAACCGCTCACAATGGTGAACCCATTGCGTGCCAAATCACCCACCAATTTCTCGGTGGCCATGCGTCCGTAATCGGTGATCCCCCGAGTGCCCACCACCCCCAACGCCTTGTGGAGAATGGGCAACGAACCGCGCACGAACAAAAAAGGTGGCGGATTCGGAATCTCCCGCAAACGTGAGGGATAATCGGCGTCATCGACGCAAAATAGTTGGATGCCGAGGGTGTCCATCTGGCGAATCAAGTCCTCAAAATCGATGCGCTCGCGAAAACCCAAAACCCGCTCGGCTTTCTCGCGCCCAAAACCCAACTGCAACAAAAACGGCGCATCGATTTTTTTCCACGCGACCTTCAAATCGCCAAACCATTTTTTGACGATCTGGTACTGGGCGTAATCCAAGATGCCCCATTGGGCCCACAACAAAAATGTTTCATTCATGGTCAAAAAATTATTCGGGTGAATGTTTCAAGGTATTGTAATGAACGTAATGGCGAATGTGCTGCAATGATTCGTCGGAACGAATGATGTGGTCGTAAAATAACCGTTGCCACCTAAAATCGGAATGGCCGCTTTTTCGGCACCACAACGTCAGGGCCGATTTGTAGGCACGAACAATAGATCCCAACGAATTCGACAAGGTGTGTTGGTATAAATGTTGCCGGGGACAATTACCATCCGGTAGGGGTTCAAAATTTTGAACCCCTACAGACGGGTGTTTCCCTACCAAACCCCCCATTTCAATAATCCCATGAATATGGTTCGGCAAAACATTGAATTCATCCAATTTTACATTGGGAAAGTGTCTTGGTATTTCCCTCCAATGGGAATGGGCCATCGAACCAATATCGCTAAGGCACATTATGCCATTACGAATATGCCCAAAAAAGGGTTGCGCCTGATAGGTGCAAATCGTCACATAATAAAAACCATTCTGCGAATAATCATATCCGTTTAAACGAATGGATTGCCGATTCGACTCATATTCAAAAATATTTTTCCGCATACAAAAAATTCATCAAATTCAAAAAACCGTTGGCACTATACCAAACCCTTTTAAAAATTAAAAACTAAAAATTGTGAATTACTCAATCTTTCCCTTGGCCAGGGTTAAAATCCGGCCGTTCATGAGTTGGTGGACCAACGGGTCGTGTGTGGTGATGAGAAGTGTGGCGCCCTCGGAATGGAGCTGTTTGAACAAATCGATGATGGAACGGACATTGGCCTCGTCGAGATTTCCCGAGGGCTCGTCGGCGATCAGAAGACGGGGGTTGTGGACAAGCGCACGGGCAATGGCCAACCGTTGGCGCTCGCCACCGGAAAGGTGTTCGGGGAATTGCTCGGCGAACGAAAGAAGTCCGACCTTTTTCAGAACCTCGGGTACCCGTTCCTGAATCAATTCATTGGGGGCCTCGCAGACTTCCATGGCAAATGCCACGTTCTCGAAAACGGTTTTGGCGGGAAGCAGTTTATAGTCTTGGTAGACCACGCCCACTTTCCGCCGATAAAGTTGCAGCATATCGTTGTCCATGTCGTTCACGACCACACTGTCCACCTCCACGGTTCCCTGATTTGGCTTTTCCGCGCCGATCAACAACGAAACAACGGTGGATTTCCCGGCACCGGAGATGCCATTCAAAATCACCAGCTCGTTTGGGCTGATCTCAAAACTCGCCTCGTCGAGGACGACATGCGAACCGAACGTTTTGGTGACGTTGTGGAAGGAAATCATGAGGGGGATTGATTCAAGATGATAATATCATACCCAGCGACTCTTCGTCAGAACGTTATTTCATGGTGATGGCCAAAATCACCAACGAAACAAGGCCGAACACCACACCAATGCCTTGATGCAGGTTTAGGCTTTCCTTGAAAATGACCAAACCCGCGAACATAAAGCCGATCAGGCTGATCAGGCTCCAAATGATGGAGGTGATGACCAATCCCTCGCGCAACAAAGTGGGAACATAGAA
>JACRIF010000005.1 GCA_016220125.1 Candidatus Peregrinibacteria bacterium | reverse complement strand
TGAGGGCGTCGATGTCATACACCAAGCCAGCCGTCGGAAAGTCGGGGCCCTTGATGAATTGCATCAAATCCTCGACCGAGGCTTCGGGTTTGTCGATCAAATGGAGCACCGCGCTCATCACCTCGCGCAAATTGTGGGGCGGAACGTTGGTCGCCATACCGACCGCAATGCCGACCGTGCCGTTGAGGAGCAGTGTGGGGATGCGGCTAGGCAAAACGGAGGGTTCCTTGAGACGGCCATCGTAGTTGGGGCGGAAATCGACCGTGTCTTTCTCGATGTCGGCCAAAATTTCGTCGGAAATGCGCTGGAGCTTGGCTTCGGTGTAGCGCATGGCCGCGGCGTTGTCGCCGTCCATGGAGCCGAAGTTACCCTGGCCGTTCACCAAGGGGTAGCGCATCTTGAAATCCTGGGCCATGTGGACCATGGAATCGTACACCGCGGTGTCGCCATGGGGATGGTACTTGCCCAGCACGTCTCCGACCACGGTGGCGGATTTGCGATATTTGGCGCTGGAGCGCAGGCCCAACTCATGCATGGAATACAGAATGCGGCGATGCACGGGCTTCAGGCCGTCGCGAACATCGGGCAGGGCGCGCGAAACGATCACGCTCATAGCGTAGTCGAGGTAGCTTTCCTGCATCTCGGTCGAAATTTCACGGGCGTTCACATGTCCGATCCCCACCAAAAGAGGGGCTTCCTCGTCCCCGCCCTGGTGGATGGCGACATCAGCCTCGCCGACCTCGTCCACTTCTCCCTCCGGGGTACCCTCCTCGTTGTTCTCGGGCTCCTCGGGTTCAATGGGTTGTTTTGCTTTATCCTTGGCCACTTTGAATGAAAGTTAGGAATTAGGAGTTTTGTCCCACGATACGGAACAAAAAAGACTCACAAATTCTATCAGAACCCCCCGCGCATTGAAAAGGTTTTATTGCCCAGAGGACTTGACATCAAAACCGTCCTAACAAATCGGATCGGGATCGGAGGTCGCTTGGGGAATCCGCAAAATCAAACCATGGACGAGGGTCGAGAGCATGCGGTTGGACTCATCGGGATTTTGCTGGGTGAGCTGGCCGATAAATCGCTTGACCGCATGGGGATGCGTTTTGAGGAACAGGAGCGCGCCATCGGGGGAATCCGCGAGAACGGAGGACACCGCGGCCTGAAGGCTTCCCGTGTCCCCTTTTCTCATTCGAAACTGCTCGGCCATCTTTTTTCGGTAACTCAGGATCGCCTTGTCCTGGGAAAAATCGGAATCCTCGAAAACCGAGCTGAGCAACAATTCCAAAAAACGGGTTTTTTTGGCAATGTCCAGGGAACCGAAAAACAGGGCGAATTCAACCCCCTTCCCGGGCACGCCAAAATGGCGAATGAGTCGCGGGGAAGCCTCGTCGACGCCCATCGTGGCCACGCATTGCAACGCCTCCTCGGGGGATGCGAATTCGGAAGAGGCGGAGAATTCCTGGGGTTCGATCATAAAGGAGGATTGAATGACATCGTAGCACATTCGGGGGGCGTGGACGAATGGACGGATTCCCCTCCGATTTGATAGAATCATGCGTAGCATTATGTTCATCGCCGATCTCCACATCCACAGCAAATACTCAAGGGCGTGCAGCCGGGATTTGGACTTGCCCCACCTCGAGGCGTGGGCCAAGCTCAAGGGGATCGATCTCATCAGCACCGGCGACTTCACCTATCCGGCCTGGTTCAGGGATTTGCACGAAAAGCTGGAGGAGCGCGAGCCCGGCGTGTTCGCGTTAAAAGCGGAATTCCGCGACAAAGGCGATGTGCGGGCGTTCCCATCCTGCGAGCGCGAGATCCGGTTCATCCTGACCACCGAGGTCAGCCTGATCTACAAGAAAAAGGATCGGGTGAGAAAGGTGCATTTGCTCATTCTGGCGCCCAATCTGGGCACTGTGGCCAAGATCAACGTGGCTTTGGATAAAATCGGGAACATCCGTTCCGACGGGCGCCCCATCTTGGGCCTCGACAGCAAAGTGCTCTTGAGATTGCTGCTCGATATTTCGCCCGACATCCAGGTGATCCCAGCCCATATTTGGACTCCGCATTTTTCCGTGTTCGGCGCCAACTCGGGCTTCGATTCGATCGAGGAGTGCTTCGAGGAGCTCAGCCCCCACATTTGCGCGCTTGAGACGGGGCTTTCCTCCGATCCCGCCATGAACTGGCGCCTGAGCCAATTAGACAAGTACGTGCTGGTCTCGAATTCCGACGCGCATTCCCCCAGGAAACTGGGCCGAGAGGCCACGGTGTTCGATTGCGCGCGCGATTACCCCTCAATTCTCAATACCCTGCGCCACGACCACTCAAAGGTCGCGGGGACCATCGAATTTTTCCCCGAGGAGGGCAAATACCACGCCGACGGGCTTCGGGATGAACAACTGAGGCTAACCCCCGAGGAGACCCGCCAAAACCATTATGTGTCGCCCAAAACGGGCAAAAAGATCACGGTCGGCGTGGACCACCGAGTGAGTCTGCTCGCGGACCGGCCCATGGGCTTCAAGCCAGCCACCGCGCGGGAGGTCTGGTATATTATTCCCCTGGCCGAAATCGTGGCCGAGGCGCTCGGCGTCGGCCCATCCAGTAAAAAAGTGGACGAGCTGTATTACCGGTTGCTCGAACGGATCGGCCCCGAATTTTTCATTCTCAAGGACGCCTCGATCCCTCAAATAGCCACGGTAAATCCGATGGTGACCGAGGCCATTGACCGCATGCGAAAGGGGCGGGTGATCAAACAGGCCGGATACGATGGCGAATTTGGGGTGATCAAATTGTTCAGTCCAGGCGAATTGGTGGAAAAGAAACAAATGAAATTGCTATAATACGCAACTCGCAATTTGAAACTCGTAATTCGTCATTTTTATTATGTTGAATCCTGCCCAACGAAAGGCTGTCGAGACAACCGAGGGCCCCGTGCGAATCCTCGCGGGGGCGGGCACGGGCAAAACGCATACCCTGATCGCGCGGATCGGCTCTTTGATCGAAATGTTGCGGGTGGAGCCTCATCGGATTCTGGTGCTCACGTTCACCAACAAGGCCGCGCGCGAGCTGAACGACCGCCTGAAAAAGTTGAAATTCCCCGAGGTTCACGCCATGACCTTCCACGCCCTGTCGGCGAAATTGCTGCGGCAATACTGGAAATCGGATTTCACGATCCTGGATAAGCAAGTGCAGGAGACGATTTTGGGTGGGATCCTTTACCCGAACGAAAGGGACCAAATTAAAACGATCATGACGGATTTGGAGCTGATCGACTACCAAAAGCCGAAATCCACACTGTCGCAGGAAAGGTTGGAGTTGGTTCGCGCAAACTACCGGGAGGCCATCAATCGCCTCAGGGCGCTCGATTTCACGGGCCTGATCACCGAGCTTCTGGATCTGTGGGAAGGAGACGAGGGAATCCTTGAAAAATGCCAGGCCCACTACGACTACCTCATGGTGGACGAATACCAGGATGTGAATGCGCCCCAAATCGCCCTGGTGCGGAAACTGGCTGAAAAACGGGGGAACTTGTGCGTGGTCGGCGATCCCGACCAGACCATCTACTCGTGGCGCGGATCCGATCCGAAATCGCTGGCGGATTTTCCCCTGCTGTACCCGAACGCGGCATTGGTCACGCTGTCGGAGAACTATCGGAATCCACCCAATATCTTGAAGGGCGCCGAGAACCTGATCATGCACAATCCGGAGCGCATCCCCAAGCCGCTCAAGGCCATGGCGCTGAAGCAGGGCGATGTGACCCTGTGGAAAAGCGAATCGGAGGCCGCGCAGTTCGAGACCATGGCCCATCTGCTTGAAAATGCCTTGGGCAGCCACAGCGCCATGCATAGGGCCGACCAGTCCGAAGCGGATCGCGAGGGGGCCTTAATCCGATTCGGCGACATCGCCATTGTGGTGCGCACGCAGGCCGAGGGAAAGCGGATCGCATCGGAGCTGACCCGACGGGGCT
>JACRIF010000055.1 GCA_016220125.1 Candidatus Peregrinibacteria bacterium | reverse complement strand
GGGGCTATTGTGGCTGGCCCGATTCCGTTGCCCACCAAGATCAAGAAATGGACGGTCAACAAATCCACGTTCGTTTCCAAGAACGCCCGCGACCAGTTCGAGATGCGCATCCACAAGCGTTTGATCGATTTGCACGAGACCACCGCCACCACCATCGATGCCCTTTCCTCATTGAGCCTCCCCGCCGGCGTCGATATTGAAATCAAAATGCTCAACGCGTAAGACCTCAGGAGAAAAGCGTCTACTGCGTCAAAAACCGATTTATGATCCTCGCGTACGATTTGTACGCTCCGGTCATAAATCGGTTTTTTCCTTGTATCCATCTTTCCTCCTGGGGGGTATTACTATGGGGAGTGGGGAGGGTGCCTTTTTCGCGGTGCTCAATTTGGCATCTCCATCAAATGCCTGCATCCCCGTAGGCGAACAAACGTTTGTTCGCCTACGGATGATAATGGATATCCGCTATTCCAATAGTGCTAGGATTTTCCTGTTGTTCTCCTTGGTGAAGCCCCGAATCTCCCTATCGGCAGGGGAATGGTCCTGGCTGTCGTTGGTGCCATTCCGAAAGGCCACCGTGAATAGGCCTGCGGATTTGGCGGCTTTTACCCCAATGGCCGAATCCTCAATGGCCACGCATTGGTTGGGTTTGACCTTCATCCTTTTGGTCGCCAATAGGTAAATGTCAGGATCGGGCTTCCCCTCCTTCACCTCCTCGGAGCTTGTTATGAAATCGAAATACGATGCCAGTTTGGATGCTTTGAGCGCATAGGTGATCCAACTGATTTTTGATGAGGAGGCGAGGCCGATTGGGACCTTTTTTTTACGAAGCGCTTTCACCAAATCAATGAGCCCCGGCATGACCTTCGCCCTGGTTCGATAGATGCGCATGGCGATCGTTTCGATCGTTTCCGCGAAATCCTTTTCCACCATTTTTATTCCATTGCGATCAAGCGCCTCGAACAAGTCGTGCGTGTTCAGGCCGACCACTTTTTCATGTTTTTCCGGGTTCCATTTGGGCACCCACTTTTTGAATAATTTGAACACCTCCTTGTCCCAATGCTTTTCACTGTCCAGCACCACGCCATCCATGTCGAAGATGATTGCTTTCATTTGATTTTAATTAACCGGTTCCACTGTCCACTATACCTCATTGACTGGACACGGGAAACAGGACTCGGATGCCACCCTAGTTGGACAATGATCGGCCTTCCGCCACGTCTGATTTCAGTGTCTTGTGAATGCCGATTTTGCCTATGAAGACATTTTGTCCAAATAAATGCTTGACATTGGTCAACGAGACGGTAAAATGACTCCGCGTCAGTTTCAAATCTTCGGCTTCACGTTATCCGAAAGGTTGAGGCTCCTCCGTTGGGGGAATCCCCAAGACCAAAAACCTTCATTAACCAATCAAGCTATGCCAGGAATTATTGGCAAAAAATTAGGAATGAGCCATATCATCCAAGATGATGGCCGTGTGATCCCCGTTACTTTCATTCAATGCCAACCGAATACGGTTGTGCAGGTGAAGACCCAAGGTAACGACGGATATCCGGCGATAGTCTTGGGATTCGATGCGTATAAAAATCCCTCCAAGAACCAAAAGTTCAAATGCTTGAAGGAATTCCGCGTCGACAATTCCGAGACCTTCCAAAAAGGACAACTGTTTGATCTTACACAACTCAAGGACGTTGAGACCGTCACCATTACCGGTGTTTCAAAGGGCAAGGGTTTCCAAGGTGTCATGAAACGCCACAACTTTGCCGGAGGACCTGGTAGCCACGGTTCCCATTTCCATCGCGAACCTGGTTCCATCGGTATGCGTGCCAAACCCGGACGCGTCAACAAGGGCCATCGCATGGCCGGACACATGGGCTCCGAACAAATCACGATCAGCGACCGGCCTTTGATCAAAGTGATTCCCGAAAAGCAATTGATCGCGGTGAAGGGCGCTGTTCCCGGCGCAAACAGCGGTTATGTGTTTATTAAATTCAAATAAGTCCGTAAGCAAGACTCCAATCTCAAACTTCAAAGATTATGAAAATTGATTTGTACCAACAATCCGGCGAGAAATCCGGTTCCGTCGAGGTCAGCGACAAGATATTCGCCGCCCCGGTGAACGAGGAGTTGATGCGCCTTGTGCTCATGCGACAATTGGCCAACGCCCGCCAACCCAATGCCAACACCAAAACCCGCGGAGAGGTTCGCGGAGGAGGCCACAAGCCCATCAAACAGAAGCATACGGGCAAGGCCCGCCAAGGTTCCACCCGAAGCCCCGTCTGGCCAGGTGGAGGAATTGCCTTCGGTCCCCGCAGCAACCGCAATTTCACCCTGAAGATCACCCGCAGCGCCGCGCGAAGCGCCTTGTTCTCCGGCCTTTCCCAGAAAGCCTCCGAAAAAACCCTGTTCGCGATGGACAAATACGAGGCCAAAACCCCCAAGACGTCCGCTTTCGCCTCCTTGCTCAAGAAACTTCCTGTCACCCGATCCCTGTTGGTGGTCATGTCCGACAAAGACGCCAACCTTGAGAAGTCGGTTCGCAATCTTCCCAATGTCAAAGCCGTCCTGGTCGATTACCTGAACCTCCACGACTTGAGCAAATACACCAATGTCATGTTCATGGCCTCGGCGATCAAGAAGGCCGAAGCATTGTTTCTGAAAAAGTAATTCAATTGGGTGGCCGAATAGGCGACCGAATTGGTGCCCAGACACTAGAACCTCAAATCTAATACCTCAAATCTAATATGGAAGCTTCATACGTTCTCATCACACCGGTGGTCACCGAGAAGAGCGCCAAGGCGCAAACCGCCCGCAAATACACCTTTTTGGTGCATTTGGATGCCAACAAGAAAGAGATTCAGGGTGCCATCGAAGGCGCCTATGGCGTGAAAGTGGAGCGCGTGAACATTTTGCCCGTCCTCGCCAAATCCCGCATTGCCGGCAAAGGTCGTATCACCAAACGGCAACAAGCGCGCAAGGCCATCGTTACCTTGGCCCCCAAGCAATCGATTGATTTCAATAAAATCAAAGTCGCTTAATCCTAAAGCCGATTAACCAGTAGAATCCATGGGAATCATCAAGTACAAACCAACGAACCGCGGCCGCCGCAACATGAGCGTGAACTCCTATGAGGAGTTGACGACTGACAAGCCGCACAAGCCCTTGCTCCGCACGTGGCACGAAAAGGGTGGCCGAAACAATCTCGGTCGGCTCACCGTGCGCCATCGAGGAGGCGGGGAAAAGCGCATGTTCCGTGTGATCGATAGCAAGCGTTTCGACAAGCTGGATATCCCGGCCCGTGTCGAGTCCATCGAGTACGATCCCAATCGCACCTCCTTCATCGCCCTGCTTTGCTACGCCGATGGCGAGCGCCGCTACATCATCGCCCCCAACGGCTTATTGAAGGACACGAATGTGATCTGCAGCGAAAAGGCCAAGGTGAAGATCGGCAACCGCATGCAATTGAAGAACATTCCCGTCGGTTTCGACATCCATGATCTTGAGCTCAAGCCCGGGAAGGGCGGCCAGTCCATCCGTTCGGCCGGCTCCTACGGCAAGGTGACATCCCTTGAGGGTGAGATGGCCCAGGTCAGCATGCCTTCGGGAGAAACTCGCTTTGTGTCCAAGGATTGCTACGCAACGATTGGTATTGTCAGCAACCTCGACCACGACAATGTTCGCATCGGAAAAGCCGGAACCAAGCGCCATATGGGCATCCGCCCCGAAGTGCTCGGCAAGTCCATGAACCCGGTCGACCATCCGCATGGAGGAGGAGAAGGCCACAACCCGATCGGTCTCAAATATCCGAAAACTCCTTGGGGCAAGCATGCCTTGGGAGTCAAGAGCCGCCAACCCAAGAAATATTCCAACAAGATGATTATCTCACGCAGGAAGAAGAACTAATATTCCGAATTAAGAGTTAAAAGTTAAGAGTTAATAGTAAAAGAATCTCCAATTAATCAATCACGCTATGAGCCGAAGTCTTAAAAAAGGAATCTACGTAGAGCCCAAGTTGCTCAAAAAGGTTCAGGCCATGGAGGCCACGGGCCAGAAGAAGGTGATCCGCACCTGGGCTCGCGCCAGTGCCATCCCCCCGGAGTTTGTCGGCCACACTTTCGGAGTCCACAACGGTAAGACCCACGTCTCCGTGTTTGTGACCGAGGACATGGTGGGCTACAAGCTTGGTGAATTCGTTCCCACCCGCAAGTTCAAGGCCCATGGTGGCACCATTTCCAAAGTCGAAGCCGCCGCTCCCGCTCCCGCCCCCAAGAAATAATCCCTTGAATTGAGATCCTCCCCCAACCCTTAATCTTCAACCCCATGAAAGCAGTCCTACGAGGCATCAGAATCACACCGAAGAAAGCCAACCTGGTGGCTGGGATGGTTCGTGGCAAATCCGTGAAGGACGCATTGGCCCTGCTCAAGTTCATGCCCAAGAAAGGCGCCAAGATCATCTACAAGGTGGTCCAGTCCGCCGCGGCCAACGCCAAAAACAATTTCGGTCAATCCATCGATGACTTGATTGTCACCAACATTTGGGCGGTCAAAGGAGCCACGCTCAAGCGCGGCACCCCTGCCAACCGCGGCCGCATCTGGCCCATTGCCGAAATCATGTCCCACATCACCGTCGAGGTGGGAATGCCCGAGGGGATGACGCCTTCCAAGCCGGTTGCCAAAGCCTCCGCCAAGAAGGCCTCCAAGATTGTTGAGGTCTCCGAAGCCAAGGCAACGGAAAAGAAGCCCGCCAAAAAGGCCGCCGCCAAAAAGGAACCTAAAATCGCCGCTTAATTCAAGCCATTAATTTTAAATCTTCCCAAATTCAACTTCTATGGGACAAAAAGTAAATCCAATCAGCTTTAGGCTCGGTGTCATCAACACTTGGAACTCCAAGTGGTTTGCGAACCGCCGCGAATTCGCGGACTTGTTCCTGGCCGACATCGAACTCCGCAAGGCGATCAACCTCAAGTTGACTACCGCCGATGTGACCAAGATCGAGATCGAGCGTTCCGCCAAGAAGGTCACGGTCAACGTCTATGCCGCCAAACCTGGAATGATCATCGGAAAGGGCGGAGTGATGATCGAGGACCTGAAGGATTTCCTCAAGAAAAAGTTCAAGCAGAATTTCGACGTCAATATCCACGAGATCACGGATCCCGACTTGAATGCCCTGTTGATCGGCCGAATGGTGGCTTCCCAGATCGAACGCCGCATCGCCTACCGCCGCGCTGTCAAAATGTCCATGCAGAAAGCCTTGGAGGCGGGCGCCAAGGGTATCAAGATCCGCACCGCCGGACGCTTGAACGGTGTTGAAATCTCCCGCGAGGAACTGTTCAAGGAAGGCTCCATCCCGTTGCACACCCTCCGCGCCAATATCGACTACGCCAAGGCCGAGGCGCGCACCACCTACGGAGTCATCGGAATCCAAGTGTGGATCTACAAGGGTTTGGTTTTCAAGAAAAAGCAAGCCATGGCCGAGGTCGCCGCACCCAAGAAGCAATAATTAATCGCTGAATTACCCCTATGCTACAACCCGCACGAACCAAATTCAGGAAGTCACGCCGCTTCCGTGGCGCGCTCAAGGGCACCTCTGCCGCCGGAGCCTCTGTCAGTTTCGGCATGTATGGCTTGAAAGCCATCTCACCTGCCGAGCTCACTTCCCGCCAAATCGAGGCCGCTCGCCGTGCCATGAGCCATTGCATCCAACGCGGAGGCAAGATCTGGATCCGTGTTTTCCCCCATATTCCGATCACGAAGAAAGCGTCCGAGGTTCCCATGGGATCCGGAAAAGGTTCCGTTGAATTCTATATGTGCCCCATCCAGCCAGGTCGTGTTTTGTTTGAAATGGACGGTGTCACCCCCGAAGTGGCCCGCGAGGCGTTCCGCCTGGCCGGTGCCAAACTCCCCATGAAGACCCGTTTCGTTCTCCGACACGCCTAAACACTATCCCCTAATTTTTCCTGACCCATGCTGTCGATCCAAGAATTACGATCCTCGAACCGGAAAGAGTTGCTCCAGGAGCTTGAAAAAGCTCGCAAGGAGATGCTGAAAGTTCGCATTTCGTTGAAAACCAAGCATGAGAAGGACACCAGCAAGGCTGGCAAGACCAAGCGGTATATCGCGCAAATCCTCACCATGCTCAAGGGATTGGGCAATGCCCCGGTTGTCTCCACATCCGAAAAAACGGTGGCCGACAAGCCGGTGGTTGCCAAGGTTGCCAAGAAGGCAGCCCCCAAGGTTAAGAAAACCGCCAAGAAACAAGCCTAATTTTTATTTTTACTCAATAGATTATGCGCACTAAGACCGGAGTCATCACCAGCAACAAAATGATGAAGACCATCGTGGTGACCGTCACCACCGACAAACTTCATCCCAAGTACAAGAAGCGCTTCAAGGTTTCCAAGAAATTCTACGCGCATTGCGAGGATAGCTCGAAATACCCCGAAGGCTCGACTGTGACCATTGCCGAAACACGCCCCCTGAGCAAACTCAAGCGCTGGAAAGTGATTGAGACTCCGGAAGCCAAGTAATCCCCCATTTCCCATGATTCAAACCAGAACTCTTCTCAACGTCGCGGATAACACGGGTGCCAAAAAGGCCGTCTGCATCAAGGTGCTCGGCGGATCCAAGGCCCGTTATGCCCGAGTGGGCGACCGGATTGTTGTCGCCATCAGACTTGCGGCCCCCAAAGGGCTTGTGAAAGAGCATACCGTGGAGCGCGCCGTGGTGGTTCGCACCCGAAAGGCCATCCGACGGAATGATGGTTCCTACCTGCGCTTTGATGACAACGCCTGCGTGATCGTGGACACCGATGGATTGCCCAAGGGAACCCGCGTATTCGGACCGGTGGCCCGCGAATTGCGCTTGAAAGGCTACCAGAAGATTATCTCTTTGGCGCCCGAGGTGATGTAACTTTATATCGTCCATTCCAAGCATTTCAATTATCAATCGAACACTATGAAGATCAAGGTCAACGACACTGTATTGGTCACCGCCGGAAAAAACAAAGGCAAGACCGGAAAGGTGATGCGCGTGTACGAAAATCCCGACCGTGTCACTGTCGAGAAAGCGAACATTCGCACCAAGCATATCAAGAAAACCGCCACCGCCCCTGGCCAGAAGATCAAATTCGAGGTTCCTCTGGATGTCTCGAAAGTCATGCTGATCTGCCAGAACTGCAACAAGGCGGTTCGTGTGGCCTACAAAGTCCCCAAGACTGGAAAGAAATTCCGTGTTTGCGCCAAATGCGGCGAATCCGTTGAGCAGTCCGTCACCAAGGTCGAGAAGAAAAAGAAAGCGTAACCATTTAACATTTTCCATTTTGCATTTTACATTTGCGGAGACACAGAAATGATAAATGTAAAATGATAAATTAATAATTTTTTCTCCCATGTCACTCTACGAACGAATGAAAACAGAGATCGCCCCCGCCATCAAGCAGGAGCTGGGCCTCAAGAACAACATGGCTGTTCCGCGTATCGACAAGGTCACGGTGAACGTGGGTATCGGCACGTTGATGAAAAACACCAAGGATTTCAGCAATGTCGTCGACAATGTTTCCTTGATCACGGGCCAGAAGCCCGTTGTGACCAAGGCCAAGAAAGCTATTTCCAACTTCAAGCTTCGAGAAGGGTTGGCCACGGGTATCGTTACCACCCTGCGCGGCAGGCGCGCCTACGACATGGTGGATCGCTTGGTCAATGTGGTCATCCCCCGCATCCGCGACTTCCGCGGCCTCAGCACCAAGTCGTTCGATGGCAAGGGCAACTACAGTGTTGGCTTCCGCGACTGCCTGGTGTTCCCCGAGATCAATCCCGACAGCTTGGTCAACCCGCACGGCGTTTCCGTCACCATTGTGACCACCGCCAAGAACAATGAAGAGGGAATCGCCTTGCTCCGGAAGATCGGCTTCCCCTTCAAGAAAGAGCTATAACATTTTTTATCTCGCATTTTACAATTTTCAACCTAACAAGCACTTATGGCCCGAAAATCGATCAAAATCAGCTGCGCAAGACTCCAGAAGGAGTTTGAAGCCAAAGGAAAGAAGATGGACAAATGGGTTCGCGTCTATCATCGCTGCAAGCTTTGCGGTCGTTCCCGCGGCTACCTCCGATTCTTCCAAGTCTGCCGTATCTGCTTTAGGGAATATGCGAACAAAGGCGAAGTGATGGGAGTCAAGAAGTCCAGCTGGTAAGCCTTTACATCCAAGCACAAGAACGCACCTTTCAAACCATTAATTGAGACGATATGAACACTGATCCGATTGCCGATTTGCTCACCCGCATTCGCAACGCCGTCAAGGCGCGGCAACTTAAGACCGTCATGCCCCATTCCCGCATGAAGGTCGCGATTCTCG
>JACRIF010000052.1 GCA_016220125.1 Candidatus Peregrinibacteria bacterium | reverse complement strand
GATTTGACCGACAACGCCGAGCGCGACCTGGCCCGGGTTTACCAGTACGCCAAAAACGAGAAAACCATCGTGGCGATCGGCGAGATCGGATTGGACTACTACCACGACAAATTTGCCCATGGGCTTCAGGCGACTTTCCTGTCGGGACAGCTCGACATCGCCAAGCAAACCGGGAAACCCGCCATTCTGCATTGCCGGGCCGGCAAAGGCGCGGGCGAGAACGACGCCGCCTTCGCCGACATGTTCCACCTGCTCAAGGAGGCGCGGTTCACGGATGCGGTGATGCACTGCTTCAGCGGGAACCTCAAACAGGCCGAGGAAGCCCTGGAGATGGGCCTGATGCTCTCGTTCACCGGCATTGTGACCTACGAGCGCAACAAGGGCCTGCGGGACATCCTCAAACACATCCCCTTGGAACGAGTCATGATCGAAACCGACTCGCCATTCCTTCCCCCCGAAAACCACAAGGGCGAACCGAATGAGCCCGCTTTCGTGATCGAGGTGGCCAAGACGATTGCCGAAGTGAAAGGGTTGCCCCTCGATGAAGTCCTCCGCGTCACCAGCGGGAACGCGGAGCGGTTTTTTAATATTTAGCGATTAGCTTGCTAGCTTCGTTAGCTTGTTAGGCGCCAGAAGGATTCAAATTACGAATCATGACATTTAGCATCCTCATACACTCTTCCAAGTAACGATCCGACTTTTCAAATTCGACTGGCGTGCGGAAAGAGAGCCTTTTTGATATTTCCAATTGCGTCTCCAACTCCGCCCCAGAAGCATAGGCATAACGTAAAAAATGAGAATAATCACTCTTGGTACCACGAAATCTGCCCTCTGCGATATTTGACGGAATGGAGATGGCCGCTCTTCTGATTTGCGATGTGAGGCTATACAATTCCTCCTTGGGAAACTGGGAGGTCAACTTATATATTTCAACCACCAGATCCATTGCCCTTTGCCAAACGATTAGATCTCTATAAGAATGAATCATAATGATCGCCTCAATACAAAATAATTTCTAACAAGCTAACGAAGCTAATCCTCTAACGTCCTCTCCCGCCTCTTCGGCAATTCCCCAAACAGTTCCCGCACGGCCTCGGCCACGGATTTGATTTGGCTGGTTTGGATTTTTGGGTCTGTGACGCTCTTGGATCTGGGCATCAGCACTTTCCCGAACCCAAGCTTTTCCGCTTCCTTGAGGCGTTTTTCGGTCTGCGCCACATTGCGGACTTCGCCCGACAACCCCATTTCACCCAACACCACCCATTCGGGGGGAATGGAACGCTGAAGTTTTGAGCTCGCGACCGCCATGGCTACGGCCAAATCGACCGCCGGCTCGTTGATTTTGAGGCCACCCACTACATTCACAAACACATCGGAGGAATCCAGCTGGATCTGGGCGTACCGCTCGAGCACCGCCAGGATAATATTGAGGCGGTTGAGATCGATTCCGCTGGCTGTGCGCTTGGGATAGCCGAATTTTGTATAAGCCGTGAGTGCCTGAACCTCGACCAAAAAGGTGCGCGTGCCCTCCAATATGGGCACAATCACGGAGCCAATGGGTTGGTCGGCACGCCCCTCCAAAAACAGGGCGGAGGGGTTTTTCACCTCTTCCATCCCCCTCTCAACCATGCAAAACACACCGACTTCGTCGACCGCGCCAAAGCGGTTCTTGGTGGTGCGGAGCAGGCGGAATTGCTGGAAACGGTCTCCCTCGAGGAACAGCACGGTGTCGACCAAATGCGTGAGCGTCTGGGGGCCGGCTAGATTCCCATCTTTGTTCACATGCCCGATGAGCAGAATGGGCACATTCCTGGACTTGGCGAACTGCATCAGTTGCTCCGCCACGTAGCGGACCTGCGTCACGGAGCCAGACTGGCTTTCGACCACTTCGGAACCCATCACCTGCACGGAATCGACCACCGCGAAATCGGGCGTCTCGGCCTCGAGCGTGGCCAACACGGTTTCGAGGCTGTTCACATTCAACACCTGAATGGGATTCTTGAGCTTGAGCCGATGAGCGCGATCCGAAATCTGCTCGACCGATTCCTCGCCCGAGAAATAGAGCACTTTCCGATCCCCTTCCGCCATGCGGTCGCACACCTGCAGGGTGAGCGTGGACTTTCCGATTCCGGGGTCGCCCGCCAACAGCACCACGGAATCGGGCATGAACCCCCCGCCCAACACCCGATCGAATTCGCCGATGCCCGTGAGCAATCGTTGCTTTTTGAGCTTGAAATCCGTGATGGTGATCGAGGGCTTGCCGGGCTTTGCCGAAGCGATGGCCATTTTCTTCGGATTCATATCGACCACATCCTCGACCAACGTATCCCACGCGTTGCATTGAAGGCATTGCCCACCCCATTTGGGGGATTTGGCGCCACAAGACGAGCAAATGTAGATTGATTTGAGTTTCATAATTTAAATTTGAAGTCGTCCCAAGTTTAGTGAACAGAAGTTCACCTGTCAACAAAACCACCAAAAAACCCTCCGAAGAGGGTTCCAGGATTATAAATTCGCACTGATCGACCCCTTATTTCTCCTCGAGCATCCCATTCAAGTCGTACAAGTCGATGAAACGTGACGAAGCATCCTTTTCAGCCTTGAACGAAGCCCGTTCGCCGATTTTTTCTCCAATTCCATCCGACCTTTTCGACGTTTTTCCGGCGGAACCCGACCTCAGTGCCTTGCGGACCGTTTCGCGGGTCTCGTCCGCCTGCCCGGTTTCGACCGACCCGGGTCCATCGGATTCAGGCTGGCGGGCAGAATCATCGGGCTCCGGAGTATCGAAAGGGTCGATTCTCATTTCATTGTGGCTCATAAGCAATTGAGATATTGGATTAAATTGAATATTCGCAAATTTCAACACAGCATCTAAAAACCAGAAAACCATTGATCCATCTGGTCGCGGCTCAAGGTCAGGCCCCCTTGTTTGGGAAGGTCCACCTCGGCCACTTGACCGATCCGCCGCCTGATCTCTACCACATTCTCAAGACCCGCATCCGCAGACTCGGGGACAAGTTCCATGGATCGCTCCAGAGTTTCACATGCGTCAGCCATATCCCATTTGATTAAGATTAAGCATCCCTTTTTTTACACGACCCATTTTTTTTGATCCATTTTCCATAGAAAAAACTCAATTATTAACATATAGTGTTATAGGTATAACAATTTTGAAAATGATCCGACTTTCCGACACCCTCCGCACCCTGGCCCGCAAGAATCCCCTCCTGCTGTTCGGGCTTGGGCACGGACTTCTCAACCTGACCCGCACGTCCCAGTTCCTGAAAACCATCGTGGAAAGCCGGGCCAAAAAGGAGGTGCGCCCGGCGGCCATTCTCATGGGCCTTTCACGGTTGCAACGGACCTTGGCCAAAACCTCGCCCCGGCTGGAACTGTTCAAGCTCGAAAAAATAACCATCCATTCGAATCTGTGTGCCCTGTCCTACGCCAGAAGCGCGAATCTACACCCCAAAATCGATCGGCTCTCGAAACTCATCAGCGGGAAGCAGGGGCATCTCAGCCTCACGGAGGGGGCGCATGAGATCACCCTGTTGCTCGACCAGGATTTCCTGCCCGACGCGAAGCGCATTGTGGGAGTCCATCCCAAAAACGCCGCCCTCGACATCGCCTCGGTCGGGATCCAGTACCACGAGCGATACAACCAAATCCCAGGGATGCTCTACCAACTCCTCCAGCAATTCGCCTTCCAGGGCATCAACCTGCTCTGGGTCAGCTCGACCTACACGGAATTCATGCTCTACGTTCCGCAAAGCCAAGTGCATTTGGCGTTCGATACCCTCTACAATTCATTCGGGGGACACGCCGAATGAGCGCGAGTCTCAAGCCCGCATTGATTGCCGACTCGCACTGCCTATTGAATACTCCTCAAATACGCATCCAGGATCACTTGGGCCGAGACCATATCCTTGACCCCCTTGTGATGCTTGGCCCGGACCCCCTGCTCCTGCAAGAGCTGGCTGGCCCTTTTGCTCGTGAGCCGCTCGTCCAAAAATTCGACCGGGATGGGGTCGATGGCCTCTTTGAGCTTTCCGCCGAATGCGTGGGTTTTCACAAAACGCTCCCCCACCGTTCCATCCATCTGCACCGGGAGGCCGAGGATGACTTTGACAATGCCCTCACGTGCGCAAAACTCCGCGATTTTGGCGATGGCATCGGCCGGCTTTTCGTAGGCCATGTTCTCGCGCGGAAACGCGATCTGCTTGTCCACATCGGAAATGGCCAAGCCAATACGCTTGTCTCCGTAATCGATGGCGAGATAGCGACCCTTGCTCATTTTTGAGGATTAAAAATTAGCCATTGGCGATTAGCTCGACCGTAAGCTAAGGGCAAATGGCTAATCGTTTTGAAGTTTTGAAATTACGCCTTGGCCTTCTTGGCTGGCTTTGCGGACTTGGCGGCCTTGGGGGCCTTCGCCACCTTGGCGGCTTTTGGAGCCTTGGGGGCCTTCGCCACGGCCTCGGCCGGAGCGCCACCGCCCTTCTGGAGCTTGGTCAACTCTCGTTGCATGCGGGATTTCTTGTTGGCGGCGTTGTTCCGGTGGATCAGGTTTTTCTTGAAGCAGGTGTCGATAATGCTCACCACCTTGGGCAACACTTTTGCCGCCTTCTCCGCATCCTTTTTTTGGATATAGCCCAGGAAGAGCTTGATCATGGATCGCATCTCGTTGCGGAACACCTTGTTGCGAGCCGCATGGGCAAGGGATTGCCTCGCCTGTTTGACGGCCTTCCGGATCATGGGCTTCTTTGCGGGGGTTGCTCCTGCCATATTTTCTTAGTTACGAATTACGAGTTACGAATGACGAGTTTCAGATGACGAAACCTCTCAAGACGCTTGCGCATTTTATCCCATCGTCTCGATCAACGCAAGGAAAATTATTGACGAAAAAGTGCTTAAGTACGTAAGTACCTAAGTGCTTGGGTGCGATCAACAAGCGCCGACTTTACTTCACAGCGTCCTGGCCCAGGATCACCGAGATGTCCGCCTTGGCATCCTCACGGACCTCGTCGCTCGGGAGCGCCTCGCCCAAGGAAAAGCCCGACAGGGCCTCCAGGGAAGGCTTAAACCGAGGCACCACATTCCCCTCTTTGTCCACATCCCAGGTGTTGTAGCGGATAAAGCTTCTTTCGACGTATTTCCGATCCCCCTTTGTATCCGTCAAATTTTCGACATTCACGATGTTGAACCCAAAGCGCTTGAGCATTTCGGCCCGGCTGCGCGCAATGCCCGCCTCCCGGGTCGCGTTCAGCACTTCGATCCTGGCAGGCGCCGCGAAGGCTTCGCGGTGGTTGAAGATCAGGTCGGAATAGCGATGAATCAAGTCCAGATTGTCGCCCACGGGCACCAACGCGAATTGATTGTTGGTGTATTGGCGCTCGGGCGTGTACAAAAAGCCCCCCTCCCGCGTGGGATCGTCGTGGAGCACCTTGGTGACCAGTTTCGACCGATCGATCCCCTTGGCGAGCGAGGCCAGCGAAATCATTTCGGTCAACGAAAGGTTGGTGTTCAAATTTTTCTGGATGGCGTCGTACAGCTTTTTGAGGACCTTGGGGTTTGTGAGGACATCCTTGGACATGGCTTTTTCCTTGATCGCCATAAGCACCTGCTGCTGACGCAAGGCGCGGTCGAAATCGGAGGTGGTCTTGCGACTGCGGGCGAATTTGAGGGCGGTCTCGCCGTTCATCTCTTGCGGCCCGGCCTTCATCTCAAACACGGTGTAGCCGTCGTCCTGCTCGTTCGGATAATAGGGATCGTAGATGGGCTCCTTCACATCCACGGTGATCCCGCCCAGGCCATCCACGATCTCGACAAAGGCGTTGAAATCGATACGGGCATAATAAGGAATATCCAACCCCGTGATTTCGCCTCCCGCCTTGGCGAACATGGAGTAGGCATTCTCGCCCATCTCCTTCTTGAAATTCCGGTACACCTCGTTGACCTTGTGGGTGCCGAACTCGGAGCTCCTCAAATAATAATCGCGCGGGATCGACAGCATGGAAACCGTCCCGTTCGCGAAATCGACGCTGGCCACAATGATGGTGTCCACCAAATCCGCGCCATCGCGCACATGGCCCCCGTCCCCGAGCAAAACGATGTTGGTGTGGCCCTTGGCATCCCTCTTCAAGTCCTCGGATGCCGTTGCAACCAAGCTGACGGGGTCGAAATGGCTGATCCACGCGTAAACGCCCGAGGTCACCTTGAAAACAATCAAAGCGCCCAAAAGCACCAACACCCCGCCCAACACCACGCTGCTCTTTGGCGCACGCATTCGCGGCAATGAGCCAAAACACCGCGCCAGCGCCTCCTTGGACTTCCTCAAAAGCTGAAAAGAAGGCCTACGACGGATTTTTCGCGTTTGGAAATGACCCATGGAAGGATTTATTTACCGCAGAACTTTAGCATTCAAGCTTATTTTGAGTCAAATCCACAACCCTACGAATGGTGGGCTGAATTGAGGTTCTTTTTTGGGGGAGTTCCCGCCCTTCGGAAGTGGATGCACCAAAAACCCCGGCCTTGTGGGCCGGGGCTGTTCGGTTTCGACGGATTGAAACGCTTATTTCAAAGCGACGGTCGCACCGACCTCCTCCAATTTCTTCTTCATGGCCTCGGCCTCGTCCTTCTTGAGGTTCTCCTTGACCATCTTGGGGGCTCCATCGACCAAGTCCTTGGCCTCCTTCAGGCCCAAGCCGGTCAATTCGCGAACGACCTTGATGACGTTGATC
>JACRIF010000053.1 GCA_016220125.1 Candidatus Peregrinibacteria bacterium | reverse complement strand
CCATGGTAAGGATGAGGTCCCCGGTTCAATTCCGGGTAACGGCTCCATTCAAAATTAGCATTCCGCGTTTAACATTTGATTTTACCCCTATGCCACGAGGAAAGAGCACCAACGTTTACCTGAGCTGCAAGGAGTGCAAAATGCAGAACTACACCACCCGCATCAACAAAAAGAAGACGACCAAGCTCGAGCACAACAAGTTTTGCGCCTCATGCAAAAAGATGACTCCGCATGCCAGCGGAAGCGAAATCAAGCACAGCTCGTAATTGAGCTGGGAGCTAGGTGCTGCGAGCTGGGAGCAATTGAATTTCAGAAAACGACACCAAACAAAAGTTTTGTGTCGTTTTTTTATGCACAATTTTTTAACTCCCAGCTCCAAACTCGCAGCTCACAGCTTTGTTATTCCCCATTCGCCTTCAGCACGACGCCCACGCTCCTGGCGATCAGCTTGATATCCAACCACAAGGACCAATTCTCGATGTAGTAGACGTCGAGCTTCACCTCCTCCTCGAAATCGAGACCCGAGCGCCCCGTCACCTGCGCCAACCCGGTGATGCCGGGCTTCACGGCAAAAACCTGGTAATGATGCTCCTTGTACCGCTCGATCTCCTCGGGCAGGTGGGGGCGCGGTCCCACGAGGCTCATGTTGCCGATGAGAACGTTGAACAACTGGGGCAACTCGTCGATGCTCGTCTTCCTAAGGAGGCGGCCCAGCCTCGTCACGCGCGGATCGTTTTTGATCTTGAACATCGGCCCGTCCGAACGCTCGTTTTGCGCGAGCAAAGCCTTCTTCAGTTCATCCGCGTTCGCCACCATGGAACGGAATTTGTAGAAATTGAAAATCTGATTCCGGAATTTTCGGCGGCTCTTGTAGATCACCGGGCCGCGGGACTCCAGCTTGATCAAAAGGGGAACCACGACCCACACCGGGATCAAGAGGATCACCAAGAGAAGCGAAACGACGATATCGAACAGGCGCTTGAACACGCGACCCCACCCATCGAGGGGCGTCTCCTTGAGGCTGACCAGGGGCAAATCCCCCACCATCTCAACCTCGACGTTGGACCGCTGAAGACGCACCAAATCGGGAATGAAACGGTACGACACATGATGGCAACGGCAAAACGAGTGGAGGTCGCTGGCATCCGCCTCCCTCAAATTGGGTTCGGCCTGGATGATCTCGTCGATGTGGTATTTGGATACGATGGATGCCAGTTGCCCCAAGGTGCCGATCACCTGCACCTGATCCTTCTTTCGGGAGACCTGATGATCCGCCAAGGCGCCGACCAGCACATAGGACCGGTCACCCTTGATTTGCTCCCAAAAACGGTCGGCCAATGGATTGGCCCCCACCAGCAACAGCCGACGCTGCCCAACGCCAAACCTGAGGAGAAACGATTGCAACATGGAAATCAACAGACGCCCCGCTGCGACGAACAGCACCGAGAAGATCCAAATGTGCGCCAGCGCGATGCGCGAAAAGAACAGGCGATGAAGCACCAGGAAATGGTACGCGATCAAAAACATGATCCATGTGGACACCAGAAACAGGATCTTGGCAAACTCGCGCGCGAACCCATGGGACACCTTGAGCGAATACATGCGGTTCACAGCGAACAGGAACAGCACGAATCCCCCGCTGGCCAACGCCATGGCCGCGTACTCGCCCATGGGGGGCAACAATTCAGGCCCGAACGCGAATTGAACCCCGGGAATAAGATCCGTGAGCGGACGAAGGGTGTAGGCCAACAAAAACGCGAGAAGGATCGCGCCAAAATCGGAGGGCACCCGCAGAATCCCGAAAAGTATCTCCGACTTCTTCATTCAAAATGGATATATAGTAGCGTTTTGCCTAGTCCAAACTCATAAGCCGAGTTCTGTCTCCGCAATCGCTTGCGCGCTGCGGACAGTAGTCATCTCTCTAGGCCCACTGTTGCCAGGGGGCTCAAGCGGTTGCAAGGACGGGGCGCCGGGCAGGCGCCGATTCCGCCCTTCCATGCAACCTTGCACCAGATGGGGTTTACCACCCTCCGCTGTCACCAGCGGAGAGACCCCGCTCATTATCGGGGACTTTTCACCCTTAATCCGATTTTTACATCGGATAGGAATTGTCTCTGTGGCACTTTCCCTTGTCCGGTGTTGCCACCGAACCGGTCGCCGTTAGCGACCATCCTGCCGTTTGGTGCTCGGACTTTCCTCTCCCCTCAGCGCAAAGCCTTGAGGAGCAACTACTACGGTTTGGAATAAGCAAAACAATTTTTACCATAATTGCCTCCATTAGTCTATAATAAAAAGGACTTTCAAACGGCCTAAAAAATCGGTAGATTATCTTGTGCCTTGATTATCGGGCACTGCCCGTTGGCAGAATCAGAGGTCCGTTCGCCACTTTAGCTCAGCTGGTAGAGCAATCGCTTTGTAAGCGAAAGGTCGTCGGTTCGAATCCGACAAGTGGCTCCATTCAGAAAATTAAGAGTTATGAATTAATAATTAAGAGTTGGGCGCATTGATCACAACTTTTAACTTTTCACTCTTAACTCATCTTTCATTCATCGGGGTGTAGCTCAGTTGGTAGAGCGCGTGGTTTGGGACCACGAGGCCGCAGGTTCGAGTCCTGTCTCCCCGACCAAATATATTATTGCTTAAAACGGAAAAGTTACTAGAATAGTCCCATGTGGGCAGGTACCAAAGCGGTCAAATGGACCTGGCTGTAAACCAGGCGGCGCAAGCCTTCGGGGGTTCGAATCCCTCCCTTCCCACCACTTAAAATCGATTTTTTGCTCCAAAAATAGGCTCTACGACACATTAAAAAGTTTTAGTCAAATATTTTTGGACACTTTTCACTCTAACGCATTGACTCCCTCCACACTCGTCTGATAAAATAGAATAAAGTAACAATTAACCAAACAAAATGAAAAACCTCATCAAAAAAGCTGTTCCGGCTTTCTTGTCCGCCTCGTTTTTTGTGGACAAGGCTTTTGCTCAGGGGAGCAGCGGTCTTTGGAATAACCCCCAAGGTGGTGCCGCCCCGACCGTCGCCGCCCAAGGCACCCTTGGCCAAAACATTTCCACCATCATCAACTACTTCCTGGGAATCCTGGGCTTGATCGCGGTCGCATTCCTTATCTACGCCGGTGTCCTCATGGTCACCGCCGGAGGAGCCGAGGAGCAAGTCACCAAGGCCCGCAAGATCATCATGTACGCCGTTATCGGTATCGTGATCATCCTCCTTTCCTACACCATCGTTACCTTCGTCTCCAGCGCCCTTGGCTAAGCTTCGGTTGACTTCGGCGCCCAGAAGAAGATAATTGACCCCTTTTCAATTCCCTAGGGAATGGACCCCATGAAGAAATTGCTGACCCTTTCCGCCGGTATCCCCTCTCTGCTTTCCGTGCTTTCGGAAAAAGCCTTTGCCCAAGGAGCGTTCTTTGGGAATCCCGAAGGCGGGTCGGCCACCTCCATCGCGGCCGTTGCCCAAGGGACCCTTGGCCAGAATGTGACCACCCTGCTCAACTATTTCCTCGGATTCCTCGGAATCGTCGCTGTCGCCTTCATCATCTACGGAGGTGTCCTGCTCATCACGTCCTCCGGCGAAGAGGAGGCCATGACCAAGGCCAAGAAGATCATCACCTACGCCACCATCGGCTTTGTGGTCATCGCCCTTTCCTACACCATCGTCACCTTCGTGACCTCGGCGCTCAGCTAACTTCAACATTCAAAAGCCCATCCTCCGCTTTCCAGCCATTGGAATTCAGGGGATGGGCTTTTTTGTTGCCTTAAGCCTCCAGCACCGGTTGCCCCTCGTCGGCCAGGATCGGCTCTTTTTCAACCTTTATCTCCTCATCCTTGACCACAATCGCGTCGGGGAGCACCTGCACCACACTATCGTAATGGAAAAAACGCCTTTGGAACCTGAACCCGAGAAAGGACTTATCCACAAACAAATACCGAAGCGTCATATTCCGCGTGTCGAAATCCAGATCATAAACCCGACCGAACCCCTTTCCCGACTCGTTGCGGACCCGATTGCCAACAAACCCCTCTTTTCGGGACAACGTTTCAGCAATTCGAATGACCTCATCGGGCTCGGACAATGCCCCCTCGCCACTCACGTAAAGATGTTTCTTCCAGGAAAGGATTCCCTCGACCGGAAGCACGGCATGGGCATAGGGCAGGGTCAGGGGCTTCACCCATAACGCCTCGACCTTGCCCGTGTCTGGATGAATAATGACGTCCTCGACGATTCCCAGGGGCTGTCCGTCGGCAAAGCCGAGGACGGGGGTTCCGATGATTTTGCCGCGCTGGTGGATCATAAATTGCGTTCACCCCCTACGATAGGCACTTTTGTATTGATTGGCAAAGGGTTTTACTATAAATTTTTGTAGTCGAAATCGTTGGTCATTTGAATTCGCCAGCAGATCTCGCTAAGCGGGATCGCAACACAGCAGTAGGGAAAGTCTCGGAAATGCTTAAATCTTCTCGCCCCACTTGGGACTCGCAGATTAAACCATTTCCGTCCTTGGTACGCTTGGCCATTCGGCCTGCGCTCCCCTCGGACCGACTTTCTCGCAACTTTAAGCCGGGATAGCTCAGTCGGTAGAGCGACGCATTCGTAACGCGTAGGTCGTGGGTTCGAGTCCCATTCCTGGCTCCATCAAAACCAAAGTTACGAATTACAAATTACGATTTACGAGCTGATTAGCAATCCATTCATTCGCAATTTGAAACTCGTAATTCGTAATTGATAATCGGAGTGTAGCGCAGCCCCGCACCCTTATGCGGGGGCCCGCCAACGGGCGGGCTTGGTAGCGCTTCGGAATTGCTAGGCAGATCAAATCATCGGAGTGTAGCGCAGTTGGTAGCGCGCGTCGTTCGGGACGACGAGGTCGCAGGTTCAAGTCCTGTCACTCCGACCATTCGACTCCATTCGGTTTCGGAAAACTCGGCCTCATTTCGCTCATGGCCTATAATCCTCATTGATATGGGTCTTTTTTCTATTCCCATTGGTACCGCCTCACAAACCACCATTTCACCCATTGGGTGATGCCGAAATAAACGACCACAAACAGGATCAGGACGGCCCAGTACAATGGAGGAAGCCCCGTGAACCCGAGCATGGGGGCCAGCGGCGAGAACGGTAGCCAGGCGCCAAATGCCACCACGAGGAAGGTGCTCAGGGTGATCGGCCAACTGGCACGGCTTTGGATGAACGGGATTTTGTTGGTGCGAATGACGTGGATGATCAAGGTCTGCGTCACCAGCGATTCCACAAACCAGCCCGTATGAAACAGTTCGGGATTCGTCCATGCGCCAAAGAGGTACAGCATGGCGAAATAGGTGGCGAAGTCGAACAGCGAACTAATGGGCCCCAGCACAAAGATGAACTTCTCGATCATGCCGATATCCCATTTGCGGGGTCGTTTGATGTACTCCTCGTCCACCGTGTCGGTGGGGATGGTGATCTGGGAGAAATCGTACAACACGTTGTTCGCGATCACCTGGATGGGCAGCATGGGCAAAAACGGCAGGAAAAGGCTACCCCCCACCACGCTGAACATGTTGCCGAAGTTGGAGCTGGCGCCCATCTTGATGTATTTGACGATGTTCCCAAACACCTTGCGCCCCTCGCGCACGCCATCCTTGAGCACAGTCAAACTTTTTTCCAATAGAATGATATCCGAGGATTCCTTGGCGATGTCGGCCGCCGTGTCGACCGAGATACCCACATCCGCGGCCTTCAGGGCCGGCGCGTCGTTGATGCCGTCGCCCAAAAAGCCGACCGCATGCCCATTGGCCTGCAACGCACGAATGACCCGCTCCTTGTGATGGGGTTCCAATTTGCTCAAGATGGTGGCTTCCTCGACGACTTTTTCAAGCTGCGCATCGCCCATCCCCTCAATCTCCTCGCCCGAAAGCACCCGCCCGACCTTCAATCCAAGATCCCCGCAGATTTTTTGCGCCACCAGGCCACTGTCGCCCGTCAGGACTTTGACGCGAATTCCATACTCGGCCAGCTCGGCCAAGGCCTGGCCAGCGGATGGTTTTGGAGGGTCCAAAAAGGCCAGAAAACCCATCAGGGTCATCCCCTTCTCGTCGGCGACCGAATAGGCCTTTTTGGCCAAAGGCTCGTGCCGGAAAGCCACGGCCACAATGCGGAACCCCTCGCGATTCATCTTGTCGGCCAGCTCGTCCTTGTGTGAATGGTGGTACTGGTCGATCGTCACCGCCTTTCCGCCGATGAGCACATGGGTGCATTTGGACACCACCTCCTCCACCGCCCCCTTGCAAATGAGCAGATGCTTCCCGGCGGGATCCTCGACCACCACCGACATGCGGCGACGGATGAAATCGAACGGGATCTCATCCACCTTTTTGTAATTTTGGCTGAACGAGCGCGTCACTTCGGTTTCATGCTTCAGCACGGCCACATCCAATAAATTTTTGAGACCTGTTTGGTAATAGCTATTCAAATAAGCGAAATCCAGGATCTTCTCGTTCTCCTTCCCCTCAATATCCAGATGGCGGATGAGCACGACCCGACCCTCGGTGAGCGTGCCGGTCTTGTCGGTGCAGAGCACATCCATGGCGCCGAAATTCTGAATGGAGTTGAGGCGCTTCACAATGACCTTCTTCTGGGACATGTCGTAGGCCCCGCGGGAAAGGTTCACGGTCACAATCATGGGGAGCATCTCGGGCGCCAGACCCACGGCCACGGCCAAGGCGAACAAAAACGCCCCCAACCAATCGCCCGTGCGGAATCCGTTGATCAGAAACACCACCGGGGTCATCACCGCGATCATGCGGATCATGAGCCAAGTGAACCGGCCCACGCCCTTATCGAAACTGGTGAGCACGCGCGCGCCCTCCAGGCTTTTGGCCAGCTTGCCCAATTGGGTGCGCTTGCCCGTGGCCACCACCACCCCCACCGCGGTGCCGCTTTCCACATTGCTGCCCATGAAGCAGAGGTTTTGAAACTCAAACACCACCCCCTTCGCATTGGGGAGCGCGGCCGCATGCTTCTCGGCCGGCATGGCCTCGCCCGTGAGCGTGGCCTGATTCACAAACAAATCATTGGACTCGATCAGGCGAACATCCGCCGGAACCATGTCGCCCGCCGCCAAGTGCACCACATCGCCCGGAACCAGATTTTTCAAGGGCTCATCCTTGGCAATCCCGCCCCGCAGAACCGATGCCACGGTGCGGACCATGGCCTTCAATTTTTCAGCGGATGCGTCGGCGCGCGTCTCCTGCACAAAACGGAGCAGGACGCTCATCAGGAGCATGAAAATGATCATCCCCGTGGTCTTCGTTTCGCCGGTAAACCATGAGAGAACGCCCAGGGCCAGCAACAGGAGGCTCAGGGGATCCTTGAAATTTGAGAACAAACGCACTGGCCAACCCACCTTCTTTTCAGACGCGATCTCGTTCAACCCATACTCGCTCAGGCGATGGTTGGCCTCGGCATGCGACAATCCCCCTTTCGAGGAGCGCAGATCCGCCAACACGGAGGCAACTTCCGCCTTTGCCGCCTCGACAGGGGAAAATGCCTCCAATGTGCCCCCCGAAACATGATTTCCATTGTTTTCCCTCTTTTTTCCGATCATGTTTACTATTTATTTTATTACACTATTTTACCATTTTTCAGAGACAAAGTAAACCCGGCTACCCCCATAGAGCCACACCCCATCTCGGTATTGCCAACCTCCCCCCTTCCAAACTACACTCATCCCGCATTGAAACCTAATTCCATTGCGCATGAGCATTTTCGCATTCGACAGCGCCATTCGCGGATTGATGCCCCATTCGGCCACGCTCACCAAGGCCATGCTGTGGGTCAGCGCCTTGGGCCACTGGAAATTCGTCGTTGCAGTCGCCCTGATCGTTTCCACGATGCTTTGGATGCATGGAAAACGCAAAAGCCTGATCGCATTCCTCATCCCCTTGGCGGGAACCGAAACCACGGTCGAAATATTGAAACTGGCGGTTCACCGGGCGCGGCCCGTCGGCGCCTCGTTTTTGGAATCCTCCCATTCCTTTCCCAGCGGCCATTCGGCGATCGCCGTGGCCCTGTACGGAACTTTGGCCCTCCTGCTTTGGCGCCAAGCCAAAGCCCCTGTCGAAAAGGGGCTTTTCCTCGTCTTCGCCCTCCTCCTGATTCTCCTGATTGGATTCAGCCGAATCCAGCTGGGGGTCCACTTCCCCACCGATGTGCTGGGCGGCTATTTAGTCGGGTCGGTCTGGCTTCTGATTGGCATCCGACTTTCTCGCAAACCCTTCCCGTTTTCCAAATGACGCTAATTTACTATCTCATTCCATGAAAAAATTGACCCATCCCCTTCCAAAAGTCGGCGCCATCACCTTGGGTTGCCCCAAGAACACGGCCGACACCGAAAACGTACTGGCAACCGTTGCCGGCGTGGCCGAGATCGCGAATGTGGATGAGGCCGACATCGTTTTGCTCAACACGTGCGGATTCCTAAAGACCGCACGAGATGAGGTCTACGAAAAACTGGGGACCTTGAAAAACAAAAAAGTGATTTTGTTCGGCTGCATGGCCGGCATCATCACCAAGGACATCTTCAAGGACTACCCCCAGGTGCACGCCGTGGTCAGCGGATTCCATTATCCCAAAATGCCCGAAGTCCTGAAATCCGTCATCAACGACCAACGGGTGTATGCGGTCGCCAAGGAACCGTTAAAGTTTGTGGAAATGCGAGGCAAACTGCTCATCACCAGCCCGAGCTACGCTTATATTAAAATCGCCGAGGGCTGCGACAACGCGTGCAGCTTCTGTTTCATTCCCGCCCTGAAGGGCAAATACCGCAGCCGACCGTTCGAACCCATTGTCCAAGAGGCAAAAGAGCTGTTGGGGCTGGGAGTGAAAGAGTTGATCCTCGTCGCGCAGGATTCCGGCATCTACGGTTTCGACCTATATGGGAAAAAACGTTTGCCCGAGCTGCTGACGACCATCGCCGCGCTGAAGGGCGATTTCTGGGTGCGGGTTCTTTACGTGTATCCCGAGCGAATCGACGACGAGTTGCTCACGACCATGGCCGGCAACCCGAAGCTCTGCAAATACCTCGACATGCCCCTGCAACACGGAGATCCCGATGTGCTCAAGGCCATGCGCCGCCCCTACGATGTGCAACGAACCATCGAAAAAATCGAGCATATCCGAAAAAGGGTTCCTGGAATCACCCTGCGCACCAGTCTTATTGTCGGATTCCCCGGCGAGACCGCCGCGCAATTCACGCATTTCCTCGATTTCCTGAAAACCATCCACTTCGACCACGCCGGCGTGTTCCAATACTCGCGTGAGGAGGGAACCAAAGCCTTTCATCTGGAGGGCCAATTGGACGACAAGACCAAGCAGGCGCGCCACAAAAAGGCGATGCTGCTCCAGCAGAAAATTTCATTCGAGATCAACCAGTCGTTCGTGGGCAAAACCCTGAAAGCCCTGATCGAATCGTATGACGAGGAGGGCAAACGGTATTTGGCCCGCCCCATGCGCTACGCCCCCGAAATCGACGGAACCCTGTTCGTGCAATCGAAAAAGAAGCTGAAACTGAATGAATTCCGCGAAGTGAAAATCACCCAGGCGGAGCCGTATGACCTTTTCGGAACCGCCATTTAGGAAAAAGGGTTTGTGCCCATTGCCAGTTTGAGTATAATAGGCAAGCAGTCAGAACAATGTCGGGATGTAGCGCAGCCCCGCACTATATCCATCCACTCCAAGCGGGGAGCCGCAGAAGTGCGGCTTGGGTAGGCCACCATCAGTTCACACGTCGGGATGTAGCGCAGTTGGTAGCGCGCTTGCATGGGGTGCAAGAGGTCGCAGGTTCAAGTCCTGTCATCCCGACCATTAGAATCCCGATTATTTTTTTGTATTCCAACCATGTTTATCGTGTATGTGCTCAGAAGCGAAAAAAATGGATACCGATACATAGGCCAGACAAACAACCTGGAAAGACGCATCCGCGAGCACAATGATGGTCTTACCAAATCAATTCAATTCCAGACCCCCTTCCGAATCGAACACACCGAAACCTTTGCCACGAGGCAAGAGGCTATTTTTCGCGAAAGGTTCCTCAAATCCGGGAAGGGCAGGGAATGGCTATGTAACAATGTAGCGAGCATGAGGTAGCGGTCGCCTAAGGCGACCATGGGGTGCAAGAGGTCGTCCCGATGACCATCGGGATCATCCCGACCATATAGATTCCCCTATTTGGGGTGCAAGAGGTCGTCCCGATGGACATCGGGATCATCCCGACCAAAGAAATTTTAATCCCACACGATGGGATTTTTTTATTTTTCCACTCAAGCACGATATAGACCAATATGCATTTTATCCGCCTTGAATTGTTTTGTTTCCTGTTTCCAAAAAAAGTTGCCTAATCATCTTTCCCTTTCCCAATCCCCTTTCGTCTGTTATGCTCCGTCTGCGAATTTCCTAACTTTCCTTTATGATTTCCCCCACCCCCCTCCGTCTTAGGCCTGCCAAGGAATACCCCATCAAGGCGGGGCATCCCTGGATTTTTTCAAATGCCGTCGACCTGGAGCCCAAGGCGGAAGCCGGTGATTTGATCGAAGTCGAATCGTTCAGCGGGCAAAAACTGGGCATCGGCATGATCAACCCCAAAAACTCGATCCGCGTGCGCATGCTGTGCCGAGAGTCGGGCACGCCCATCACCGCCGACTGGTTCGCGGAGCGCCTGTTGAAATTGGAGGCGATGAAGCTCCCCTTCCTTCCCCCCAAAACCAGCGCCTACCGCGTTTGCCACGCCGATGCCGACAACATGCCCGGCCTGATCGTCGACAAATATTCGAAAGTCATCGTTTTCCAGATCCACACCGCGGGCATGGAGCGGCTCAAAGATAAAATTGTCGAAGCCCTGAAGAAGGCCTTCCATCCCGACGCCATCGTGGAGCGCTCCGACGTTGACGCCCGCTCGCAGGAAGGGCTCCGAAGCCTGCCAGCCCAGCTCCACCACGGCACCGTCGACGGCCCGATCCAGTTCATGGAAAACGGCGTCCGCTTTTTCGTGAACCCCATGGAGGGCCAGAAGACCGGATTCTTCCTGGACCAGCGAAACGCCCGCATCAAGCTCGCCGAATTCTGCAAGGGCAAAAAAGTACTGAACCTGTTCGGCTACACCGGCGCGTTCAGCGTGCACGCCGCCCTGGGCGGCGCCACCGAGGTGACCACGGTCGACAGCTCCAAGAGCGCGCTCGAAATGGCCAAGCTGAACCTCGACCTGAACGGCTTCGACGCCAAGGTGGAATCGAAATTCCAGTTCATCGAGGCCGATGTGTTCGAACTCTTCAAGAAAAAGGCGTTCAAGGAAAGCTACGATGTGATCGTGTGCGACCCCCCGGCTTTCGCCAAATCGGAGAAGAACGTGTCGAACGCCATCGAGGCCTACGCCAACCTGAACAAACGCTGCTTCTGGATGCTCCGCGAGGGCGGAATCCTGGTCACCAGCTCCTGCTCGGGCCGTGTTTCCGAAGAGGAATTCCGCAAAATGCTCCGACTTTCCGCCGGCAACACCGGGCGCGACGCGCGCATCCTGGAATTCATGGAGCAGGCCTCCGACCACACCGAAAAACTCGCTTTCCCCGAGGGCCGCTACCTCAAGACCGCCATTTTGCAAATCACCCGCGGGGTGACCGAGGCGATTTAGCCATAGCGGAATAATCCCCCATTTTTTCATTCAGAGCGGGGCGAAGAATCTTTTGTATTCCAATTGAGCTACGGAGGCACAACCTGAGTAGTGAGAAAACGGTTTAGTCCCGATACCCCTCCTCGGTGTCCCAACGTCGATGTTTTCCACCCAAATCCTCGTACGCCTCGAACTCCTGACCCAGGCGTTCGAGCGGCAAGGGTTTTTTGGGGCCCGTTTTCAAGGTGATTTTCGAACGGTTTCCATCCGGGATGTAAAGCCCGTTCACCACATCGGGAAATAGAGCGATTTTCCCAGCCTTGGCGCTTTCGAGAAAATCGGGAACCGCATCCACGGTTGCCTTGAGCACCTCCACAAACGGATCGCTTTTGAGCTCCGATTTTCGCCCCCTGGCGGATTTAAGATTCAAATCAAATCCCGGGGCGAACGGATCGAATTTGGGGATGGCGATGGAGATGGTTTCGCTGACCCAAAAGCTCAAGGGGGGAGCTGAGAGCTTAGAGCTGTGAGCCAAAAACCCATCCAGAAGACCTGGCGCGAGAAGGTCGGCGCAGACAAATTCGATTTCCTTTTCCAGCCCAAGGGAAACGACTGCTTTGCGGGCGCGTTCGACCGCGATTTTCGAGCGCTCGACTCCGACAACCCTGATGCCCCCAATCCCCTTTCGCTTGGCGGCGAGCGCAACGGCAACCGTGAGGATACCGGTGCCGGAACCGAGATCCAGACCGAAAAAATGATCCTCAACCCGAAATTGATCGTTGAACACAATCTCCTTGAAGATGGCAGCGGTCTGGTGAATGTCGTACAGGCAACGGAGGGCGTAGTTGTCCCCGCCCTCGGATGCCGGATCCACATCCCCCGCCTCCTCGACCTGGCTCACGGCGCAAAGCACCGTGAAGTCGACGATCATTTTGATCTCCTGCGAATAGGTTCGCGCGTTCGGCTTGAACGGCACCTCCAAATACGCCCCCAAATATTTGATGACAAAATTAACAACAAGTTTGTTCACCTTCTCGCGATCCACCGAAAAATCCAATTTCGGATTCGCCAGCAT
>JACRIF010000054.1 GCA_016220125.1 Candidatus Peregrinibacteria bacterium | reverse complement strand
GACGTTCGGGGATATGCAGTTGGTGCGCAGGGGGCCAAAAGTCTCGACGCCGTTTGTGGTCAGGCAGGGCGAGGCGCCAAAGGCCGCATCGGTTTTCAACCTCAGAAAGCCGGATGGGAGCCTGTTTTCGAAGAAATGGTTCACCCATATGGGCTTTGGCGAGAATCGATTGAGGGTGGTATTCGAGGATGGGTTGCATAATTATGTCACGCCCGAAGGGGGATGGCTGAGCGACAAGGGCTTCAATTGGGCGGGCAAGTTTGAAAACGGTCGCGCCAAGGTGCTCAGCGGGACCCGATGGCATTGGATCGATTTATCGGGAAAAAACATGGGACCCGTCGCAAAGCCTTCCCAGGCTGGGGACGATTCCGAAATTCCGGAGGGCGTGGTCGAGGAGGTCAATTTCATGCAGGCTCCCGTGGCAACCCCAAAGGCGGGGTCGGATGAGCGAACGGATCCGCATTTTGTGTTTCCCGCTCCGGGGGATGCGGGGGTGGGCGCTGACCAGTGGAAAGTGCCGACGGTGCCAAAGGTTTCCGTGCCCATGCCGGACAAAAAAACCATCAACGACTTGTACGCGATTTTGGCCATGGGGGAGGATCATACCGAGGAGAAGCGAAACGAGCTTCTAAAGGCGGCTCGGGACTATATGGGTCTTATCAAGCGGTTTCCCAGGGTCGACCTCAAGTATCGCACGTTTATTCCGTTGTTGAGGGATTTGTGGCTCAAGGGGGTGGTGAGTCGGGATGATTTGTATTTGGCCCACGAGAAGGATCTTCAGGTGAATCCCAAAAAATTCGGAACACTGGCGGATATGGGGCAAACCTTTATGGCCGAGCAATCATACGAGGACCTCGAGGCGGCCGAGAATTTTTTCAGGCTTGCGCTTCAGATCGACCCCAATCCGCAGGCCGAATATGCGGATGTCCCCAAGTGGCTTCAAGAGGTCGTCGCGCGGAAGCGCGAAATGGTCAAGCAGGTCCAAAAAAAGGCAACCGAGGGCGGCGAGCCCGCGCTGGGGGGGCAGTACCGAGTCAATCCCATGGGGAACGGGTTGGTGGAAGCGGATGAGGAAAAGAAAAAAGGCGTAAAATAGCGTGCCCGCGTTGGTTTCGCATGAGCAAAAGGCTCGCCAGTCCGGCGGGTTTATTGGTATATTCCTTGCAGCAGTCTCAAGACTCAAGCGCGAGTCGCAAGGATATATTCACTTGAGACTTGTGACTTGAGACTCGCACTAACCGTAGGTTTATGGAATTCGAACCTGTCATCGGCTTGGAAATTCACGCGCGCCTTGCGACCAAGACCAAGATGTTTTGCCGGTGCGACAACGCCACGTTCGAGGCCGTGCCCAACACCCATGTGTGCGAAACCTGCATGGGATTCCCGGGTGCCTTGCCGCTCACGAACGAGGAGGCGGTGAAAAAAGGCGTCATGGCCGCATTGGCCTTGGGGTGCGAGATCGCCGAGCATTCGCGTTTTGACCGAAAAAGTTATTTTTATCCTGATCTGCCCAAGGGGTTCCAAGTGTCGCAGTACGATCGGCCGATTTCAAAAAACGGCAAGATCACGATTTCCCGCAACGATGGTTCCACCAAAGAGATCCGGGTCATGCGCTTGCATCTCGAGGACGACGCCGGAAAATTGACCCATGCGGCGGGGGGAACGCTGGTCGACTACAATCGCGCTGGTTCCCCGCTCATGGAGATCGTGAGCGAGGCCGATATGAACAGCGTCGAGGAGGCGAGCCAGTACGCCCGCCAGATCCAACGGATCGTGCGCTACGTGGGCGCCTCCGATGCCGATATGGAAAAGGGCATGATGCGTTTCGACATCAACGTGTCGCTGCGCCCCAAGGGAGAGAAGAAATTCGGCACTCGCACGGAATGCAAAAATCTCAACTCGTTCCACAGTCTCGAGAAGGCGTTGGAGTACGAAATCAAGCGCCAAACCGCGCTTTTGAGCGGAGGCGGAAAAGTCGTCCAGGAAACCCTAGGTTGGGACGATGAAAAAGGGGTCACGGTTTCCCAACGCAGCAAAGAGGAAGCGGCGGATTACCGCTACTTCCCCGAGCCCGACATTCCGCCACTCAAAATCACCCGCGAATGGGTCGAGGAATTGCGCAAATCGATACCCGAGCTTCCCGAGGCCAAGGCCATGCGCTATCAGTCCGAGTTGGGCTTGCCTGTGAAGGACGCGCGCCAGTTGGCCGATTCCCTGGAGTTGTCCGAGTATTTCGAG